>JAQGHT010000919.1 GCA_028291565.1 Planctomycetaceae bacterium
ACTATTTCGCCGTCTGCCGAGTCGCGTGCAGTCCGAATTTCCGGCCGGCGAGTGTGAAAGAACCGGCAATTGTGGATTTATCCTTGGTCCACAGAAATGCTTCCACGATCTGAGTCGCATTATTGAACTGAATCTGCAGTTTAATCTGATGCGGTAAGGCAGCGATCTGGCCCGTGATCGGATAGCTGGCCTGCGACTCGGCGGAGAAGAATTTTCCGCTGGCCTGCCCGTCTTCGTTGACCGTCAGGTCCCATTCTCCCAGCCAACGTCCGTCACCATCGACCTTCCAGACACCGGTGAAATCTTCTGGAAGGATTTTTTCCGAGTCGTTGTTCGGGGTTCCAGCCTTCTTGGCCGGCGCTTCTTCCTCCGCGGGAATCTGCGATCCATTCACGCCGTGCAGCTGAGCCTGTCCCAGACACTGCAAAATCCCCTTGGCGGTGAATTCCACATCCGCGTCAAACCCCTCGGGTACGACTTGCCCCAGATCGAAGTCGAATCCAAATCCCGGAAAGAGCATGACATTTTTGCCGTTCGCGACCGTCGAATCACCCTTTCCGCGTTCGTAGGTCACAAAACGATCCAGCATCAAAACGGGAACCACCTTTTGTTCGGCTCCGCCGCTGGTCTTTCGAAAACCCCACGAAATCAGGGCTTTCGCGAGGTTGCCCGAACTGGTTTCCACGACAATGCACGAACCCTCCAGGTTCTTGGCCAGGGGTTTCAGTTTAGATGCTTCGGCCTGTGACAATGACTTGGCACCTGCTTTTCCTTCAATGGCCTGATGCAGCAAATCGGCGGCGTGCCGGTCGAAGACGTCCAGGGCTTGGACTGAGCAGGCGGGCCAAAAACAACAGAGAGCCAGAAGTAGAAAAGCTAGGCAATGACGGATGGTTAGATACGGTTTCATTGAGCGGCCCTTTTGTGGACAAATGATTCGGAGAGGCTGTTAATCGACAAACACAAATTCATTGGCCATCAACAACACCTGTGCATATCGTTCCCATGGCGAAAGCAATTCTGGAGGTGGTCCCTGAAAATCAGCTTGCGAATCCCAATCAGTTCGTTCTCCCGCAGTTCCTGCGGAGAGTTTGAGTTTGAAATCCCACAAGAAGGAATCGTTATTCGGGCTGGTCCGGCAATCAGTGCAAAAGTCGATGCTGTCCCCGGCTTCGACCGCCAGGTTATCGACGACAGTCTCCGTCTCGGAATGCTGCGCGGTCCAGTCACCGGCCACACCGGAACGACTCGAGATCACACGGCATTGTACGCCGTCTCCTTCTGTCGAGCGATGTCGTAAGCGGCCGCGGATCTGTAAGGCTCCTGTTCGGGGAGCGATCCAACGTCGAATCGCCGAATGCTGCAGATCATTCCCCGGGTGACCGCCGCCGGCGTACAGCATGACCCAGCCCAACTGGTCGTCGGGAACCTTCTCCCCGCCTTGCCAGTTACGGCCGGTCCAATGCTTCAGAAGTTCGAAGGATTTCATCCGTCCCGCGGCGGAATCTAATTCGCCGTATCCATTCTGCCAGCCAGAAACCGCGGCGGTTTCCGTTCCGCTGGAGGCCTGCGCGGACTGGACGTAATCTTGTCCCAGCTTCAATTCCCGGTCAGCGGGATTGCGAGAAAAAATCCATTGATGCAACAGGCGAATTCGATTGGCCGGATCCTGTTCGCGTTGAAATTCTGGCCGATTCACCAGGATTTTCAGCGTCTCGAGCATGAATGGGCTATTCAACATGAACAGCGCCTGTTGTGGAACAGTCGTTGTGAAGCGCTGTGCATTATGTGCATCCGGACTGGCAAGGTCGAAGGTCCGAAACAGTCCAGGCAGGTTCTGGCGATCGATGAAGGAATAAACACTGCGACGCTTGGGGAATGGAGCCGTCGTGATCTGGACCGAGGGGCCGCCCACGGTCAGATCCAGTGTCGCGGATACGGCCAGTAAATTGTCCCGCAGTCCCTCAAATTCCAGTCGCCGCCGATTCATTTTCCAGACCAACCGATTTTCCGGATCGACAGCCTGACAATCCTTCCGATCTTGACTGCTCTGCTGATAAGTGGCCGACAACAGAATCTTGCGATGCACACTCTTCATCGACCAGCCGGAATCAATGAATTCTAGGGCGAGGTCATCCAGCAGTTCGGGGTGCGTCGGGGGGGCGCTGCGGATACCGAAATCGCTCGGTGTCAGCACCAGTCCAGCCCCGAAGTAGTGCATCCAGACTCGATTGACAAAAACCCGCGCGGTGAGTGGATTATCAGGGCTGACAATTGCTTGAGCCATCTCCAGGCGGCCACTTCCTTTTTCAAATGGCTTACGGTTTTCGCCGGCGATCGCCAATAAAAATCGGCGGGGCGCTTCGGGGCCTCGATTTCCGGAATTGCCTCGAATGAAAACTTGAACATTATGGGGATTGTCATCCACCAATCGCAACGGAAAGGCGCCGTCTTTGGGTTCCTTGGAGCTCGCGAACACCCCATACAGCGAGTAGTAATCCTGAGTGGGGATCGGATCATATTTATGGTCGTGACACCGGGCGCAATTCACCGTCAGTCCCATGGTGCCGCGCATCACGACATCAATCCGGTCGTCAATAATATCGTTGATGTTGTTCAAGAACCGACGGCCCAAAGTCAGAAAACCCATCGCTGCGAGATCGCTTTGATCATCACCGCTCGTCAACTGGTCGGCGGCAATCTGTTTGAGCAGAAACTGGTCATAGGGCAGGTCGCGATTCAGCGCTTTGACGACCCAATCACGATAGGTATAGGCTTGAGGATAATTGCGGTCTTCTTGAAATACATAACCTTTGGTATCCGCATAACGGGCGACGTCCAACCAATGACGGCCCCAACGCTCACCGTACTGGGGTGATGCCAATAGCCGCTCCACGGCTAATTCCACCGCATTCGGTCGCACATCCTCTTCAAAAGCTTTCACATCTTCGAATGCCGGTGGTAGTCCAACCACGTCGAAGTAAGCGCGACGCAAGAACGTCCGACGGTCCGCGGCCGGTGACGGAGTGAGTTTTTGAGATTCCAATTTGGCGAGCACAAATTGGTCAATTTCGTTCTGCACCCAGCTGGATCGGACAACTACGGGTAGTGGTGATCTACGGATCGGTTGAAACGACCAATGAGACTTCCAGACATCAGTTCCGGCCAACACGCCGGGTTTCGGAACGATGTTCGCGGGCCAGATTGCACCTTGCGCGACCCACTCGGTCATCACGTCAATTGACGTCTGCGGGAGCTTGCCTTTGGGAGGCATCGCAATGTCGCCCTCGTGTCGCAGCGCCTGAATCAAGCGGCTTTCATTCGGCTTACCAGGGATCAAGGCCGGTCCGTTATCAGTCCCTTTGAGTAACACATCACGGGAATCGACTCGCAGCCCGCCGCGTTGCTTCTTGTCTCCATGACATTCAAAGCAGTGCTCGGCCAGGATCGGACGCACTTTTTTTTCGAAAAACTCGATAGCGGCAGGCGAGGGAGTCTCCTCCGCCCTAATTCCAGCCAGTGGCCCAAGCAGGCAGACCAAACTGCAGACCACGAAATTGGCACGTCTCGGCATGAGCAGGAATCCCCTGATTTCAGTCTGTTTGGCTGGCGATGCCTGGCCCCCGATCGGAAGATCCGCCAGGAGGGTGGGCAATCGTTTGATACTATTCGCGGCCACGAATGAATCTTTTTCAATATTTATCCCCGCGGTCCAACGTCTTATTCTTAACGGTGCGCGGTAGAAAGATTTCAATGTGGCCGCCGGTGGGTTTTGCGGGTGGCAAACGGTTGGAGGGCACTCAAATCAATGAACTTGGGTTAAAGGCTATTATAGCCAATACTCAGGGCGCAAGGCGAGAAGTTGGAATAGAATCTGAGACGCTTCGAGAAACGCAGCGTGGATGAGATTCCTGAAGTTCTGCGGACGATAAGATTCCGCGATCATGGAGGCAATCGGCAGTGGACCCTTTCATCGGCCGAATCTGAACAACATGACGTGTTTATTATTTGATGTGTTCTCGCGAATTTAACTCACTCTAGACAACGATCCTGAAAACGGGCAGAATGGATCGTACTAGCCGGTTTTGCGGGAGACACCGATTGACCTGGAATAGACTGAATTGGTCTGTTTGTGGGTGATGGGTGTTGTTTGAACTGCACGAAGAAAAGCGTCTGCCGAGCCATGGGGCTCAAATGATGCGAGCTAAGCGTTGTTTGACGTCTTCAGCTCTGACCGGTTATTGAAGATCAAAATCCATGAGCCGTGCGGCTATTTTGCGGGGCTTGGTGCAAGATGCACCAGTTATCGCACCTTCGATTCTTAAAGTCGATTACGGTAATTTGCATCGCGAAGTGCAATTACTGGAACGCGGTGGCGCCACCGTCCTCCATTTGGACGTGATGGATGGGCACTTTGTGCCGAATCTGTCGTATGGTCCGGCCGTCATCGAGAGTTGGCGTAAGCTAACCGATCTTCCTTTCGACGCCCATCTGATGATTTCCGATCCTGCCCGGTATTTAGACAGTTATCTGGCAGCGGGTTGCGATTCTCTGACAGTTCATATTGAAGCAGTTCCAGAACCACAGAGATTGCTGCGTGACATTCGAGACGCCGGACGATTGGCGGGTATTGCCCTCAATCCCGGAACTCCAGTGGAGCGCATCCGCGCCGTGTTGGAATATTGTGATATCGTTTTAGTAATGAGTGTTGAGCCAGGGTTTGGCGGTCAGAAGTTCATGCCAATTGCCTTGGAAAAGCTTAAAGAATTGCGATCCCTGTTGCCGCCAGAAGTGCTGCTGTCAGTAGACGGCGGAATTGGTCCGGCAACAATTGTTAATGCAGCCAAAGCTGGGGCCACGATGTTCGTGGCGGGCAGTTCAATTTTTGACACGCCTGATTACGGTGCCGCCCTGCGGCAACTCGCCGATACTGCAAGATCCGCCGTTTCGCCATCCGCGCGGCAATGATCATCCTTCATTTTAAGCGGACTCACCGATTCGTAGCGTCACACGGGCCAATTTTTGTGTACGCACCGAATCTTGCCGCGAGGAAAAAATGTCTACTTCGTCAGTTGTCTTAATCCGCCCTTGTTGTACGGATTTCGATGAGCAAAACCGCGTGCAAGGCCGTCTCAGCCTGCCGCTCAATTCCCGGGGTGAAGCTCAGTTGCAGGCAC
>JAQGHT010000920.1 GCA_028291565.1 Planctomycetaceae bacterium
CCAAAAGCCAATGTCCTCAGTCGCCTTGGCGTAGGCGATCTTGGCCCGCTGAGGAAAATCTTGAAACGCAGGGTTCTGTAGACGGGTCAAGGCCAGCGTATATCCTTTGACTGCCTCATTCAGGCGACCGCGAGCATGTTCCAGACGGGCCAGCATGAATTGGCTGGTTGGAATTCGCTTCTCTTGCGTTCGTTCACCACCCTTGACGATTTCTGCCTTCAAGGGCATTTTTAGAGGATCAATCGTTCGTTCCAACGCATGGAGCTGTTCTTGGGTGTAGTTCGTCAAACCTGCCAACTGCGCTGAGGGAAACGACCAGACACCGACTTGATCAGGTTGCCAGGGCTTTTCGGGCCAATTTGTCACGCGGGTCAGCAGTCCAGGCTGACCATTTCGATCGGTCAGTCCGTCCGAAATGACTGCCGAATTGTTTCCGGTGAATGCGACTTGCAGCCGCTGAAAGCGATAGCTCCAGACACTGGGATCACCACAAACCAGTACCCGGGGTGTTTTTAGAAACTCCGCGGAAATGCGATATGGCTTTCCTGATTCGATATCATATTGACGTAGAATTTTGGGGTCCGCTCGAGCCTGAGCCAAGGTCGCAATGCCTGACGCCTTGTCTGGTGTGCCGGAAACAGTCAGGGGCATGCCCAACAGCGGGTCAAACAAATAGACCTGTTTATTGATCAATACACCGATGAGAAACGGTTGCGAGGCGTCCCAGGCGGACGTCGTGTCGGCCGAGTCGCCCTGTGCTTTGGCATTGGTCAACAGAACACAATCGACCTTAAGTTGACGCAATAACTCTGTGAACAACCAGGACCGTTCCGTCACCGTCAGCTTACCCAAGAGGTACAGATTGAACGGCGACAAGGGAATGTCATCGGATCGAACAGCAACCAGATCCGAATTCCGCACGAGCGTCCGAAACACCGATTCCACACGCTCCAAATCAGTCTTCAACGTGCTCGCAGCACGTTGAACTGAGGCGTTCATGAGCAACAAGTCGCGCAGGCGTTCGATGTCGTACTTGTTGAACGCCGTTCGACTTAGCTGTTTAATCTGATCCGGCGAAAGTTGCGCCTTGAGCACGGAAAGAGTAGGGGCATCCAATGGTTCTTCGACGTGATAGCTGTCTTTGTCTTGACTCTGTCGCTGCCATTGGTTGATCTGACCGACGATCAGGTCTTCATTGGAACTAAAGCCCAGGGCATCCAGCTTCAGCATGTCCAGAATGCTTTTCAGCAAGAATTCCGATCCACCGAGGTCCTCGGCATTGTCGGTGGCATCTGGACCGGATGCCACCGATTTTCCATCAGCCGGTGCTTTTCCAGCCGGAGCATTTCCCCCGCCGCCGCAACCGGCAAGAATCAGGCACAGGCTGGCGAATACAGCGAACACGCCCTGCACGCGAAAATCGGGATGGCACCAGTTTCTCATGTCGAAAACAGCCTCAAATAAGTGATTCGTGCGGTTCACGATGTCTTCTTTTATACCGCGTGCGGTGAAGAATAAGACGTTTGATCGCGGGGAAAAGTATTGCAAAAGACTCATGCGTAGACCGGATCAGTCGAATCCATCTTCGTTCAAGGCCTGTCTAATTCGCAGCAGTTGGCGGATAAACCGGGGGACATCGTCCAATTTGAGCATATTCGGTCCATCGCTCAAGGCTTGATCGGGGTTCGGATGGGTCTCCAGGAAAACGCCGTCACACCCCGCCGCGACCGCAGCACGCGCCAACGTCGGAATCATGTCACGTTGTCCGCCGGTTTTACTACCTCCCGGCAGTTGGACACTATGCGTACAATCATAAATCACTGGACAACCGAAAGCCTGCATGATGGGAATGCAGCGAAAATCATTGACCAGCCGCCCATACCCAAATGTCGTCCCACGTTCTGTTAACAGCACCTGATCGGTGCCTGATTCCAGACATTTTGAGACCGCGTGCTGCATGTCATCCGGAGCCACGAATTGCGGCTTTTTCACATTGACTACCCGGCCGTGCCGGGCTGCGGCTTCCGCCACGGCTTGGACAAGATCCGTTTGCCGGGCCAAAAATGCCGGGATCTGCAGCATGTCACACACGACAGCGGCAGGCTCGGCCTGGTGCGGTTCGTGAATGTCAGTGGTCACCGGCAGCCCGGTTCGCTCTTTGACGCGCGCCAGAATCTCGAGTCCACGTTCCAGTCCGGGCCCTCGAAAACTGTGAATGCTGGTGCGATTGGCCTTGTCAAAACTCGACTTAAACACAAGTGGCACATGAAGTTCCACCGCAATCTCCGCCAGGCGATTGCTGACTTCCGTGATGAGCTCTTCGGTCTCAATGACGCAGGGTCCTGCAATAAACAGCAACGGCAGACCCCGGCCACATTGCAGGGGACCGATCTGAACTGGATTGGCGGGCATTTCAGGACCTTGATATCGGAAACGGGAATTGCTGTTTGAGACTGATCGGGTAACGTTGCGAGCGATTTCTGTCGCCAATCTCGTCAGAGATTAGACCGGTTCGTGCCGTTTCTAGTGCTTCGTCAAGGTCAAAAATTGGGGCGTCACTGGCTTTGCCAGTGTAGCTTGACTCGGTGAAGTCCAAGGCGGCACTGGCATAGCCAGTGGCACCCGACCCTAAATCTAGACGTTGACGCAACACTAGGCCGGTGCCCAAGTTAGCCCGCAATGACTTCTGTCAGAAAACAACTCAATTAAGGGACCACCACTTCGACCGCTCCGGGTAGGATTTCGAATTCGGCTGGCGTCAGCCCTGCCGGATCTCCATCGACTTGTATGGGAATCGGCACGTCAGATTCCCAGCGGACTTTTGTGCCGGTAATCGACTTCACATCGGGTAATCGTTCGTGAGTTCCCCACATCAGATTAAGAAAGTACCTCCACATTTGGAATGCCCCACTGCGTTGGAACAGCCGCAGATCGAACAACCCATCATTATCACGAGCCCCTGACGCCATATTAATTCCCAAGGCATAGGCGGGCAAATTCACCAAGACCCCCAACCGGCAGGTCTCGTGGGTCGGCGCTCCGTTCACAAATACCCGAAGTTCCGGGTGAGAATAGATACGTAAAGACGCCGCAATTGGTTGGAGATAACTCCAGCGAGAGATGTGTCCGGATCGCCTGGCGTGAGCTCGGTGAATCACATCGGCGTCAAATCCCGCACTGGCCATGACCGCGAAGCGTCGGTCTCCAAATCGCCCTAAGTCGAGCGTGACGACTTTTCCAGCTGCGATTATTTCCGCGACACGCCGGCCATTGCGGGGAATTTTTAAGTATCGTGAGACCAGATTTTCGGTGCCCAGAGGAAATAATGCGACCCGAATTCCGGGGTAACGATTGACGATATCGCGAAACGTCCCGTCGCCGCCCGCCGCGACGATGCAATTCAAGGCCGCACGCCGTTCCGGGTCAGCCAAAGCGGCCGCCAGACGTTCACGCCGCGTGAATATTTTCGGCTGCAACTTCAATATTCGTAAATACTTAACAAGCTCTAACAGATCTCGACGGGCCCCGCCAGTTCCAGACGTCGGATTGCGTTGAATGGCCACCCACGGTTCAACGGCAGGCATCAGGAACCATCCTTAGGGATTGGAAGGAGTCAACTCACTTCTGGTTTCGATGAGAATTCCATCATTTCCATCATCTTTCACCAGCCTGATCTCAAATTCAACCCGTAAAGTCTGCAACCGTCATTGAACGCTGAGAAATTCGTTCATGCGGCCTCAACTTCATCCGTTTTGAAATTCCCATCTTCACTGATATCGTCGAACCGGACAGACATCCGTTTCGAGACACCTGATTCTTCCATCGTGACGCCATAGAGGACGTCGCCCGTGGACATGGTTCGTTTTGAGTGTGTGATCACAATGAACTGTGTCGTATTGCGGAATTCCTGTACGACTTTCATGTAGCGTTCCACGTTGCCTTCATCGAGCGCCGCATCGACTTCATCAAGAATACAGAATGGGCTGGGACGGCTCTGGAAAATCGCCATCAGCAACGCTACGGCTGTCAGTGTCTTCTCACCACCGCTCAAGAGTGAAATACTCCGAAGTTCCTTTCCCGGAGGCCGCGCGACGACATCAATTCCGCATTCCAGCACGTTTTCAGGGTCTTCCAGGACGACGTCCCCTTCTCCGCCACCGAACAGCTTGCGGAACAAACCCTGAAAATGAGTTCGGATTTCGGTAAATGTTTCCAGGAACATCCGCCGGCTTTCAGTATTAATCCGGCGAACAATTTCCTCCAGTGCAGCCTTGGCTTCGACCAGGTCTTGCAACTGCGCGTACAAGCGATTGTACCGGGATTCCAGTTCGTCCAGGTCACGCAGGCTATCGGTATTCACGTTACCCATCAGCTTCAGCTTACGCCGCAGGCGATCGATCTGTTCTTCGATGCCGGCCCGGACTTGGGGATCGATCTGGTAGGTCTCATCCAGGGTAGGTGAGACCGGCGGATCAAATTGACCCTCGACAGGAAGGCCGTCGAATCCATCGCTGCCGACAGCTTCGTCATCGGCTGATTCCCCAGTCATTGGCGGATTCAATGTCGCTTCAGAATCTGATGCATCCTGTTCCTCTGCAGATTCATCGACCATCGGCGGACGAACACAGGCGGAAACTCCCGTCGCTGCGACTGTCGCGAGTTCCAACTGATATTCATCCAACAAACGCTCGCTCAAATGCTGGATTTGTTGCGAAATCTCCCGGGCTTTCAGCTCAAAAGCGTGGTGCTGGTCCTGCAATTCACGACGTTGGTGCCGCAGTCTGAGTTCCTGCTCGGACATCGCACTGCGACGTTGCCGGACCTGGTCCTTTTCAGCTTGCCGCGCCGCCACTTGAACCAGCAATTCAGCCTTCTTTTCATTGAGGTCCGCGACGAGATTCCGGCTGTTCAGCAAATGCTGTTCGATTTGTTCCGTTTTGGTCAGAATGACCTGTAATCGCCGCTCCGCCTCTTCGCGTTGCAGGTCTCTCTGAAATCGTTCCTGGTCCAGTCGCTGACGGGCATTTTGCAGATTGTTGATCCGCTCTTCCTGTTTCGCGAAATCGAGTTGTTCTGAGGTAAGCTGCTCCTGACCTTCGCGCAACCGCAATTCGTTCGCGGCAAGCTGACCGTCCTGATCCTCCAGAACTTGACGTAGCGCCGCCAGTTCGTCTTCGGCTGCCTGCATTTCTTTCCGGGCCTGTGCGGCGTCCGTCTCGAAAGTTTGTTGTTCAGAGACCAGCTGATCGTGTTCCGCCTGAACTTCATCCCGTTCGCGACGGTAGCGGTCCAGTTGCATTTCTTGCCCGCTCACGCCCGATTTCAACTCGCTTAAATGACTCGCGACCTGTTCCATTTGCTGCTGAGCATTTTGGGTTTCCTGCTCCATGCGGACGAGAGCTTGAGCAAGCTCCTGCAGTTGAGATTCGTCAACTTGAATTTGACGGTCCAGGCGGATGAGATCGTTCTTGATGCTGCGTAATTCACTTTTGCGTGAAACAAGTGCCGTTTCGCTACGGACCGTCCCGACGTACAGAGTCCCGTCACTTTCGAGCAGTTCACCTTGCAAAGTCACAAACCTGGTGTTTCGCCCGTCGCCAGCGGCCAATTCAAAGGCCACATCCAGAGATTCGACAATCCACGTATCGCACAGCAATTGTTCGGCGAGCTGCGGCAGGCCCGAAGAGGCCCGGACGAGTTGATCCGCGCGGCAATTGACGCCCACATGATGTTGAAAATCAGGTGCTGGAATAATCCGCCGCTGCTCGGTCATTCTGGCTGCATGCCGTTGAGCAGCAGCACCCGGACGCCGTAAACTCTCGTCGTAAACCGTTAAACGGTTCGCTTCAGAGCCCGACAGGGCTAAAAAGCCGACCCGGCCTGAGATCTGGCAACGACCTTCGTGCAGGTATTCGATCAGTGGTCCGTATTCAGACAGCACAATGACCTGAGCTCGAGTTCCCAGAGCGACTTCCAGGAGCGCCGCCTGGTCAATCTCTGTCGACAGTAAATCTGAGACACTGCCTAAAACGGTGTTCCAGGGAGGGACAGGATTGTCTTTGGCGCGGGCCAGGATTTCCTTGACACCGACTCCCAGACCCTCCTGTCGGCGTTCCAGGTCTTCCAGCAGATTCTTGCGTGCCTGGTTTGCGCTTCGCAGCTCACGATTCGTGGCGAGGTTTCGCTGGGTTTCTTCCTGTTTCAACAGCAGTTCCTCACGGCGCGCGCGAATCTCCTGCTGGACATCACGTTGCTGGCTGATCTGGCCCAGGGCTGCTTCGATGCCAATCTGCCGACGGTCGAGGTCAGCCTGAACGAAAGCCAGATCCTTTTCCAGCTGATCCCGCCGAATCACAGCCCGTTTGCGTGCCGATTCCAATGCCGCAAATTGCGAGTCAAAACTGCCGACTCGGTTTTGCAACACGGTCACCTGCTGCATCAACACGAGTTGCCGCTCGCGCTGCTGATCGAGCTGTTCGCGGCTGTCATGCATGGCCGTGGCCAGATCGCGCAGAGCCTGCTCACGCGACGACAATTCAGCTTGACGGACTTCGAACGTCGTCAAAATATAGTGCAGATCGCCATCCGTCTGTTGCAACTCACCCGTCGCCGCCGCCGCGCGGGCCTGCAGTTCCTGTTGTTGCTGCTGCAACCGCTGGACTTCGCCCTCAAGCTCAGATTTACGAGCGGACTGGTGCAAGA
>JAQGHT010000930.1 GCA_028291565.1 Planctomycetaceae bacterium
CTGCCGATGGGGCTCTTTGGGGTTGGGGGACCTATATTCTTCCGAACCTCGATCAGGCGCCACTTTACAACAGACTGGCTCAATCAGGCGGTTGTACTGCGCCCAACACAAACGTTCCCGCAGTGGGATTTGGCTGTGTGATGAATTCTTTCAATCCGACGCTGCCCGCGCTGCAGACGAAGCTGGCGACCTATCGTTGCCCGTCCGATAGTGGGGAAGATCTGGTCACCATTCCGGTGGGGGGCTTGAATGGCAGTCCGCGGAGTAATACGTACCTGTACGGCAGATCGAATTATCCGGGCGTGCTGGGGGCGAGCTGGTTCAATAACGGCGGGATTTTGGCCGGGGACGGTGCATTCAGCGAGAGCAGTTGTGTCCGATTCCAGAATTTTACTGACGGCTTGAGCAATACATTCCTGGTGGGCGAGCGTCGTTCTCCGGGAATGTCGGGCGGAAAGTACGTCGGTGGTGACACCATCTGGGCGGGTTCTGACGATGACCTGGGCCCCCCGGCCGCCTGGGCAGGAATTGCGCTGCTGCAAGGATTCGCCCTGCACCTGGGAATGTGCGGTCAGGCTGACAAACTGAACCTCGGAGTGGCATCCGCGCCATCAGCGGGCAGCTATCAACCCTACACAACCTTCAGCAGCATGCACGTGGGAGGAGCTCACTTCTTAATGGGTGACGGCTCCGTTCGATTTATTAGCGACGGCATTGCGACAGGCCCACCCAATACCGGCGGCAGCACCTATCAGAACCTGGCTTCAAGAAACGATGGCCAGGTGCTGGGTGATTTCTAATCAACAATACAGGGCGTCAATGACGCTTCCTTTATTCAGTCCGTTTGGTCGCTTCAATCTGTCGTAAACCAGGCTTTCAGGTTCGATACCCAGTGCTGAGTAGATCGTCGCTCCCAGGTCGGCCGGGAAGTAAGCCCGTGTGGCTGGATATGCGGCTGTGGCATCACTGGCACCGATGACCTGGCCGCCGCGCACTCCACCGCCTGCGAAGACCGCCGAAAAAACCGCGGACCAGTGGTCCCGGCCAGCGTTTTCGTTGATCTTTGGGGTTCTCCCGAACTCGCCGGTTGCCACGACCAGAGTTTGATCCAGTAGTCCACGTTCTTCCAGATCGCTGATCAGGGTGGCCAGTCCCTGGTCGAACGGAGGCAGCAGACGGTCTTTCAATTGAGTGAAATTCTGCCCGTGGGTATCCCAATTATTCATCGTTCCCATGTTGGCTTGAATGACGGGGACTCCGGCTTCCACCAACCGCCGAGCCAGCAATAAAGACTGTCCGAAAGCGTGCCGGCCGTAACGGTCGCGAGTTTCTTTCGATTCGCGTTCGATGTCGAAAGCCTCACGGAACTTGCCTGCTGACGTCAGAATACTTGTGGCCTGCTGCATCCGGGTGGACATATCCCGTACAGCTGACGACTTGTCGAGATCCCGGCGCTGTGCATCAATGCCATTCAGCAAGGCTTCACGTCCCTGGAAGCGGCCGACGGTCAGGCCGGGAAATAAGTTCAATTCATCGATCTTGAAGTCGGCCGCGTTGGGGTCCTTCGTCACATGCCAGGGGTCGAAGTCGCCCCCCAGAAATCCGCCGTTCTGACCGCAAAAGCCATATCCGTTGTGCAGATAAGTCGGCAGCATCACACCAGTCGGTAGTCCGTCAGCGCGTGGCTGCAGATATTGCACTCCGGATGCATAGCAAGGCCAATCGTTGCGGCTGGCCATATGCGTCGCACCGATCGGATTCTCATTGATTCCCGTCAGCATCCAATGCGTGCCGTGTTCATGCGATGGCAATGAGTGACTCATGGAACGGATAATGGCTAGTTTGTCTGCCAGCTTCGCTAACCGGGGAATATGCGGGCCAACCTGAATTCCAGGCACATTGGTGTCGACCGGCAGATAGTCGCCACGGACTTCCGCTGGGGCTTCGGGTTTGAGGTCCCAGATATCCTGGTGTGCCGGAGCACCGGTCTGGAACACAAAAATCACCGACTTAACCCGCCGCTGCAGTGTGTTCCCGGGAATGGCAGTTTTGGATTTGGCCAAGCCCACATTTTGCAATAGATGCCCCATTCCCAGCCCCAGGCATCCCGAAAACCCGATCTGCAAGAGTTCTCGACGACGAACGGTGGGTGTTGGGGCAGAGGAGTGGCAATTCGGTTCCATGACTGTACCGCAGCTTCAGTTGGGTGGGATTCTCAGCAGCAATTCCAGGTCGGAAATGGCAATCGTTGGTGAGTTCTCGGGCAATAAGGCAGGCCCTTATTGTACCATAAGCCGCTCGATTCAGAAACGTTTTTTGCTGAACGATCAGGCTTTGTGGGATTTTGCATGACAGCCGGGGTCGGGTGTTCAAACTTCAGATTTGGCCAGAGAACCACGCCCGGCGAAACCTGAGATAATCTTGAAGAGAGACCCTTAAGATTCCAGCATATTCCCAGCCAAATGTGAAATTTGAAACCCCGATCCCAATTAGTTGGCACTCTACTCCCAGATATCGTTATCCCGGAGTAGTGCAAAGGCCGTGGATCCACCGAGCGACGCCGTGAAGGATTTTCGTAGCTGAATTTGTGAGAATTCGGGCCGATCGACGTGTTCTGCCCGAAATCTCACGATTTCAGCTACACGGAATGCGCCACACTAGAATCCTTCACGGCGTAACCCACTTGGGCAAGCCGGGTGGCGGATGTTCTTTGAGTCGTTCCCAATTTCCTGTTGGCCCGCTAGACTTTTTGCAGCGCTGCGGACAATTCCCGCAAGAACTTTTCAATGTCTTCAGCCGTGTTGTACCCATGAACGGCGACGCGCAGGCGGCCCGCGTGGCTCATGACGTGGATGTTCTTCGCACGCAGTTGCTTGTTGATCTCGTCTGCAGCGGGATGTCGAAACGCGATAATGCCGGCGATTTTCTCGTTTAGCGGGGTCAGCAATTCCACCGGCAACTTTGCGATTCCTTCCAGGCATTGCTGGGTCAATGGTGCGGCGACTTGATCAATGGCTTTGACGCCCACTTCTCGGATGTAGTCCAACCCCGCCCGAATTGCGTAGACCGCAGGATAGTTGGGCATCCCGACAGTGAATCCCGCGGCGCCAGGCTTGCTCACGGCCTTCTCAAATCTCGACGTGCCAAACGGATCCTGGAGATTGAACCAGCCTCCGGCTGGCACCTTCCAACGCTCGGCGGATGCGGCGGGAATTCCCACCAGACCGCCGCCATGACTGGCAAGAATCCACTTATGAGTGCTGCTGACAATGAGATCGACTCCCTGGAGCGACAGCGGAATTCGCCCGAGGGCTTGTGTTACGTCGACCGCAAGTAACGCGGATGTGTGTTGGCGCACCGCATCAATGACACTCGGCAACGAGATCATGAAGCCATTGAAGAAACTCACCAGCGACGTGGTGACGAACCGCGTTTTCGAATTCAACAACGGAATCAGATCTTCGATCCGCAAAGCACCTTGCCTGGACCGCCAGACTTTGACGGATGCCGGGCAGTTTGGCTGCAACCAGGGAGTTGCCCCTGCGGGGAAATCGAGATCGTTGATGACGACTTCATCGCCCGCGCGCAATTGGAGCGCCAGCGCGGCCAGATTGAAAGCCTCCGACGAACAAGAGCAAATACTCACTTCATCGGCACTCAGGCCATACACGCCGGCCAGGCTGGACTTCGCACCCTCCCATTGAGCCGCATGCCGGTCACGGCCGTCCATGCCCAGTTGTTTGTCACGGAAATACTGTAAAAAGGCATCCCGAACGGCGAGGGGCGGAATTCCCTCGGCCGCTGAATTGAGATAAGTCATTTCAGAAAGACTCGGGAAATCACGAATACGCGTCTCGGCTGTCAGCATTATTTATTCAAGACCTCATCTAGATTCAGCACTTCGTTCGTCAGCATTGTCCAGGCGGCGAGCGTTGCCGCGTCCATCATCGGCTCCGGCTTGGCATCTCCAACGCCCAGCAGAAGTTTGGCATCGTCTTCGTGCAGACGATAGTATTGCATCAAGTCGCTGAGAGACGCTTTAACGACTTGAAGTTCTTCAGGACGGAATGACCGCGAAAGCAACCGCTTCGCGATGACATCCAACCGTCCATCTGTCGATTCACCCGCCGACTTCATTGCGACCTGGGCCAGGTTCTTTGCTGCCTCAATGAACTGCGGATCATTGAGTGTGACCAGTGCCTGGAGTGGCGTATTGGTTCGTTCGCGCCGCACCGTACAGGTCTCGCGACTTGGGGCATTAAAGATATCCATCGAGGCTGGCGGAGCGCTGCGTTTCCAGAACGTATACAGACTGCGGCGATACAGATTGTCGCCCGTGTCGCGTCGATAATCGCGTGTGTTACTGCCGATCATCGCCACCGCTTCCCAGACTCCTTCGGGCTGATACGGTTTGACGCTCGGTCCACCAATCTTGGAGACCAACAGGCCGCTGGCGGCCAGCGCATAGTCCCGGACCATTTCGGCGTCCATGCGGAACCGGGGACCGCGAGATAGGAACCGATTCAGCGGGTCCTTCTCCAATTTCAGTGGCGTCGTCAAGGCCGCCTGGCGGTACGTCGCGGACGTCACCAGCAGCTTAAAGAATCTCTTGACATCCCAGCCTTCTTCCCGGAGTTGCACGGCCATCCAGTCGAGCAATTCCTGATTCGCCGGAAGTTCACCAGAGATCCCGAAATCGCCGGATGTCCGGACGATGCCGGTTCCAAACACTTCCTGCCAGAAGCGATTCGCCGTGACCCGAGCCGTCAATGGGTGTTCGGGACGGAGCAGCCATTGAGCGAGTCCTAAACGGTTATGTGGTGCCTCCTTGGGAAACGGTGGCAAGACCGCGGGGGTCAGGGCTTTCACCGGATCGCGACGCTTGTCGTACTCCCCGCGATAGAGAATGAACGCTGTCGCATCGTCGCCACGTTCACTCATGACGTGCGCGATCGTGGATCGAGCTTTAATGGTATTTTGCTCTTGTTCTAAGGCCGCGACCTTCGCCAGGCGTTGCTTGTATGTTTCGTCGCTCGTGGCTAACCACCAGGGAAAGACTTCGTTTTTCTCGGCGTCAGTCCGCTTGTCCGCAGCTTTGGCCAGGACTGCTGAGAAGCGTGTGACTTTGGCGAGGGTCTCGACATCGGCGGCGACGAGGGCCTGCTTATAGATCCGCAAATCCTGAACACCGGCGGCGCTCAGGGGTTCGCTGACGCTGCGCTGTCCGATCTTGAATGGCACTGGAGATTTGATCGTGCTCTTCAACTTGTCGTTTTCGACGAGGGTTTCTTGCGGCTGGCCGTTATAAAAGATCTTCAATCCGGCCGCTTTGCCGGATCCATCATAGCTGACGCAAACGTGCGTCCACTCATTCGCGGGAATCTGATTCTTGCCCACCGCCTTCAGGGCATCTTCCGGCCATTTATTGACGAGATGCATGCCAATGCGACGGCCCTGGACCCAGAAATCCCAACCGCGATACTCCGGGCCTTTGTCCATGCGGGAGCAGATCGCCCCGACGCCATCGTTCGCAGGCAATTTGACCCAGGCAGAGACGGTGAAGGGCTGGTCTTTGTCGAAATCCCCGGCGTCAGGAATCTCACAAGCCCCGCCTTGTGTCAACAACGCTTGAGACGACGTCAGCCCGGGGGCCCATTTCGACGATGCTGTCAGCGAAATATCCCGGCTTTGTCCGTCGACATTAATCTTTGTGACCGCGCCCTGGCCTTCGTTCAGCGGCGCGGATAAGTACAGATTTTTCGTTGGAATTGCACCGCTCACTGTTTCCGGCGTGGCTTTCGCGAGCCACTCGTCAAACAACGGTCGAGCTTCTTTCTTGCGGGCTTCGGCCGCGTCCCGCGCAGCGACGATTTCGCTGCCAATCAATTGCCAGCGCGGCAGGTCTTCGATCAGGGGAACAGCCACAATCGGCGGCGTGTCTTTGACATTGCCGTCCATCGCGCCTTGCGTCGTGTTATTGAAAAACGCCGCCAGCTCGTAGAATTCTCGCTGCGTAATCGGATCGAACTTGTGGTCATGACACACGGCGCAACCCGTGGTCAGCCCCATCCAGACGAGTGAAGTTGTTTCTGTCCGGTCCCGCGTGTAGAGCACGAGATACTCTTCGGCGATGGTACCACCCTCGCTGGTCGTGATGTTGCAGCGGTTGAAGCCTGAAGCAATCTGTTGTTCCAGGGTTTTGTTGGGCAGCAAATCGCCGGCCAGTTGTTCAATCGTGAATTGATCAAACGGTAAATTGCGATTGAAGGCTTCGATAACCCAGTTGCGATAGGCCCAGATTTCCCGGTAGTTGTCGAAGTGAATTCCATGCGTATCGGCGTACCGGGCCGCATCGAGCCAGTAGCGAGCCCGGTGTTCCCCCCAATTGGGCGATTTCAAGACTTCATCGACGTATTTCTCGTAAGCGTCCTGGGCTTGATCCTGCACGAACTTTTCGACCAACGCCGGGACCGGCGGCAGTCCGGTCAAATCGAGACTGACTCGGCGGGCCAGAGTTCGCCGATCGGCTTCCGGAGCGGGGGCTAAACCCATCGACTCCAGCTTGGCCAGCACGAAATTGTCAATCGGATTGCGGATCCAGGCCGCATTCTTGACGGCTGGCGGCATCGGCCTCTGCGGCGCGATGAATGACCAATGGGGTTGGTATTCCGCTCCCTGGGCGATCCAGAGTTTCAGTTTTTCCTTTTGCTCGGCGGTCAGTTTCTTATGGGAATTCGGCGGCGGCATGATCTGTTCGGGATCGGCAGTCAAAATCCGCGCAACAAGTTCACTTTCGTCCGGTTTGCTGGGAATGATGGCCTTGAGTTGAATTGCGTTGTCTCGCTTATCGAGACGCAAGTCCGCCTTCCGAGCGGCGCTATCCGGGCCGTGACAGCGGAAACAATTCTCGGCCAGGATCGGTCGGATATCCCGATTGAATTCCAGCATGTCAGCACCGGAAAGGGATGCGAAACTGGTGCAAATCAAACCTGCAGCCAGAATTCCGCTTCGCAGCATGATTTGCGATCGAACATCATTCATACAAGCAACTCCCAGGAGCGTTCTAGACTGGGGCCGATGGTTCAAATCGCTCTTTTCACACACTGCGGTGAGAAATCTGAATTGAACCACCCGACCCTTGAGCTCGCTCTATTTTCGCTCAATTTAGAGCAAATTCCTAGCCTGGAGCATGTACCACGTCACACACAGTCCGGTGGACCAAACGAAATTAATCACGTCGAAGCACTCGCTTGCGTTTCTTGAAGTTGCGCTATATCTGCGAAGAGTATGTAGTCCCGTCAGAGACGACCGATAATAGCTACCGTTTTCAACGGTCGGGCGAATATGGCCAAGAAATTGCAAAGTCCCTTGGGGACGACAGAAAATGGATTGGGAATCAATGTGGAACAATTGACGAAACCCCCGTCGGATCACTTCAACAAACCCTGACGGGACTGGGTAAATAACAAATAATAGCGCAATTTCAAACTTGCACATCGCGCTCATATTGGGCGCGTGAATAATCCGGGCTATCACGAACCAATGACCAATGACAAAAAATAAAGCCACCCGGCATCCATATCAGGACGCCGGGCGGCTTAAAATATCTGTCCGAGCAATCCGCTACCCGACTCTGCGAGTCAGGCTGTAGCGAGATCCCACTTTTCGGATTTCTCTATAACTCAAGAGCCTGGCTTTTTCGGCACGACTTCAATTGAGTCATCTTTCCCAGCTGCTTTTTTGGCTTTTGCTTCCAGCATGTCTTTCAACTTGCCGGCAATTTCATCCTGAGGAGCCAGGCTGATTCCCTTTTCCAATTCGGCGATCGCTTCATTGGGGTATCCCAGGAAGGCGTAGTGATAACCGAGCAGGAATCGGAGCGCGGGATTCTCGGGTTTGTCTTTCCGAGCCTTTTCCAATGCCCGCAATTGCGTCGTGTAGTCTCCGATTTTGGGATAGAGCTCCTTGTAGTTGCTGACCACGACGCCCCAATCTTTTTCTTCCATCAGCAGCATGCCCTGTTGCGCAGCTCCCGCCGATTCGTCATATTTTCCGGCGGCGAACAAAGCTTGCGATAAGAGCATGACCAGGACACCGTTCTTGGGGTCGTCCAGCAAAGCGTGACGCCAATGCTTGGCGGCCTTGTCATAGTTTCCGTCTTTGAATTCAATTTCGCCTTTGCCGGCGAAATCGTCGTCGGCCGATTGAGCTCGCACCGTGGCGTTCGGATCGGTCAACGAGGGATTATTGGGATCAAGTTGCGCGACTTGCAGCGGAGCCGCCGGCGTCAGCGGAACCGCAGTCGTATAGCCGTTCACGAGGGGCGCATTGCCGTAGCCCGCATAGTTTGTTCCGTATCCGGTGTTGTTGTAATAGGTCGCCGTCGAGTACGGCGCGTAACCGTAACCGTTCGAATAGAGGGAATATCCCGGGGTATAGCTGCAGCAGGAATTGTATCCATAGCCACCATACCCGCCGTATCCACCATAGCCGTAGCCGCCGTAACCACCATATCCACCGTAACCGAGACCGTACCCATTCAGGCCGTACGCGCCATAGCCCAGGCCATATCCGCCGTAACCCAGTCCGAATCCACCATAGCCGAGACCGAAACCACCGTAAAAGCGGCTGCCCCAGCCTCCCCAACCTAAGCCGTACCCGCCCCAGAAGGGACGATAGTTCCAGGCATAGTAGGGCCAGAAGCCAGTGCCAAACCCGAAGAACAAGCGGTTATTGCGAAATGCGCCGCCGTAATATCCATTGTGGTGCCGGTTGAATCCGACGCCATTGTTTCGAATGCCGCCTACTCCACCACCAATGTGGTGATGGTTGTGGAAGCCGGCCAGATTGTTTCCCACACCGCGACCGACGCCATTCCAGAAGTGGTTCGCATTGACGGTATGTGCTTGGCGACCCGCATTGGCCCCAATCGCTCCCGATTGCAGGTGGTGGCCATTTGCCAAACCTGCGTGCCGGGCTCCGTGATCGGCGACACTCGCCACACCCTGTCCACCATTATGCCGGCCGGCAAAGGAATTGGACTGGCCGAGATGATGCTGACTGTGGTTCAAACCCGCCGAGTTTCCGATGCCAGAATTCCCGCCGTTGTGCCGCGCCGCGAAACTGCTGTTGTATTGACCGGTGTGATGCGCCGCGCCCGTATTTCCAATGTGGTTGCCTGTTTGGCGATTCGCAAGACCATTCGCGCCTGAATTCAAGCTGTGATGCGCCGCACTGTGGGTCGTTCCGGCCATTCCACTATGACGGCTCATGAACGACGGAGAGTTTTGCAACTGATGTCCGGTATGATTGGACATGTTGAGATGGCCGGTGCGGCTTGCGCCACCGAGTGATTGACCACCTTGATTGAAATGATGCTGCGGACTGCTGAAGTGATGTTGCTGAGGCGCCGCCATATGATGTTGTGGCGCGCTGAAATGGTGCGTCGCACCACCAAAGCCGCCGCTATGGTGCATGGTGCCGCCGCTGAAGCCACCGCTGTGATGCATGCTTCCGCCACCGAAATGGCCACCACCCATATGGCCTCCGCCCATGTGGCCTCCGCCCATATGGCCGCCACCACCGTGGCCCCCTCCGCCTCCGTGACCGCCTCCGCCGTGATATGCTGGCAAATTCGAACCCAAACACAGAACGATGGTAGCTGCCAGTGCTGCCGCCATTCCGCTCATCCGGGTATGCATTGTTTTCCTCGCCTTTGTTTAGATGGGTGCTCCGCTGTCAGGATGAAGTATACGGGGCCATCAATACCACTGCCAATCGGAATCGTCGGACCACAACCCGATTCCGATTCAGTTCAGATCTTGATCGCCATGAATGTTTGAGGCTTTACACGCAATTTCACTGGTCCGGGACGTAGTTAAATTTCCGTAAGAATAACTCACGCTGCCTCAAATCTCACAAAAAGCGGTCCCACTCCATCCAAATGCGTGCCTGTGTGTTGATTAAGTTCGCCATTTAAAGAGGCGATTGAGAAGACACGACCAGCTCGCCAATCCCTGAATTCAGAACGCTTGAATTCCACACAGATCAAGGAATTGACCACCAGCGGCCATTTGCTGGAGAACGGACGTTCAAGAGGCATCGGCTACGTTGCCAGATCACGTCTCTAGTCCTATCGAAACAAGTTGCGACGGACATTCACTCGATTGTCGGTCCAAGTCGCTTCCCTTGCGTCAGGCAGAGTCGCTCCAGATCGGGTAAATCGTACGTCTTGAGAGCCCCCGGAACGACATTGCTGAGCTGGTTCTTGCTGATCGGTGTGGTTGCAACTGACGTCCAGGAGGCAACGGAATCTCGAACCGAGACTTTGGAGATCCGGGAATCGAAAATGGCCGCATGCTGTGCAATGGGACCGCAAGTACCGACCGCAATAATCTCGACGACTTTCTTTGGCGTACCCGTCGTGATGTTGTCAACAATCGAAAGCACGTCCAAAACGCGTTGGCCGAGCAGAGGTCGGTTGAGATGCAGCGACAGAATTGCCTCGCGAGCGTCGGCTCCAAATGCTTCGGAAAAGTTCTTCGTAACGCCCGACGAAAGTTCACCAAGACCTCGCACGTCGACTGCTAAAACGGGCGATCCGCTCGATTTCAGCAGTCGTTCGATTTCACCACCCACAGCGGCGTCCGTCTCTTTACCAAGTCCGTGGAGATAGAGAGTCAGCTTGCCAGTCGCCTGCAGTTTCTCCTCTTTCAATTCCCACAACAGCGCTGGCAGTTCGATGCCAGATTCCGTCTCGTAAACCAGTTTCCGAATGACATAGCCATCTCGCGCGACGACTTTCTCTGTTGAGGGTTCACTGGATTTGAGCTTCGCGGCCGAAATGACCGTGGGAAGGTGGATCAACTCACGGATCGCTGTTCTGAGGTCGGCGTCGGGCAATGCTCCTTTTTCTCGCTGCCTCTGAAATGCTTCGGCTTGCATCCGGGTCAAATCGAACGCCGAGACCCCTTTCAAGTCATCCAGCACCTGACCGGTACGTGTCACCTGAAGTTCCTGATCAGTGAAGATGGGAAAATCTGACTCGACGGGTGAATCATCTTGCTTGAGTAGCCAGCGCCGCATCCAGCGCATGGCGGCCTGCCTGCGGGGTATGGAAAACCCGTGCGGATCGTTGAATTCAAACATTTCGACCCGCTCACCGTACCCCAAAAGACCGTAGATGGCTTTGGCTTCGCGGTACGAGGTCCAGGCACCATCGATATCGAAAAAATCTTTTGTTCCGACACAAACGAGCGTTGGCTTTGGGGCGCGTAACGTCAGATAATCTGCGTGTTCCAGGCCAAATTCGACCTGGCCCGTGATGTTTTGCTCGGCATCTTGCGGTCCGATCGTCGCGAAGAGTCGTTCGAGCGACGTGATATAGCAAGACGGTGCTGCGGCTTGGATTCGATCGTCAAGAGCCATCAAATAAGAGGTCAGCGTGCCGCCTCCCGAGTTTCCCGTGCAGCCCAGGCGTTGAGGATCAACTTCAGGCCGGCTGGCCAGGTAGTCGAGACTTCGAATTCCGTCCCAGATGCGATAGGTGGCACAGTTTGACCCCACTAATAGCGCACCCACCCCGATCATCGTGTGTTCGGAGGTGCTGCCGGGAATGGCGGGTTTGCCTTGCTCATTGAGGAGTTGAATGCGTTCGCCCTGGCCGATTGGGTCATAGCACAGAACAGCCATGCCATTTTTGACTAGCAGAATGCAGGCCCGTTGATACGCTTCGATGGCTTTGCCGTTCGCACTGTGGCCGCAGGGGACGAGCACGCCTGGAAATGGGCCCTTTCCTTTCGGAAGATACAGGCATGCCGTCACGTGATGCTGCGGTCGACTTTCGTAAAGCACTTTTTCAACACTGAAGTCGTTGCGTTCAATGCGACCTGTGACTTGAGGATTGAGCGGCGTTCGCTCGGGAAATCCACCAAGTGCGGCGATGAATTTCTCCTTGAGCATGCGTTGCCGTTGCAGAACATCCTCGGGAGTCTTCAAGGCGGCAATGGCCAGACGACGTTTGTCGAATTGAACCTGAGCCTGTCCACGAAGCCATTGGTAAAGCCGGCCTCCGTGAGGGTTTTCGGCGCTTTTTGCGAATACGGTCAGGTCATCCGCGGCGGAAAGGGGCAGATTGCCAAAGCTGAGCCCCAAACTCAGCAGCAAGAACGTCAAGATATGCCGAGTAACATCGCGCGACATGGATAGGCCTCTTCAACTGAGGACGTCCGACTTGATTGGGCAAGGTTGGCAGATAAAGATTTACGTCGATTGAATGGGACAAACGTGAATGGGACAAATAGAACAAATAAGTCTCATCAGTCCTGGACGTCCCATTATTTCCATTCCGCACAAGCCACAGACCATTCTGCGAGCAGGAAACGGACAGGTTGAAAACCTGTCCTACAGAGTTTAAGAATTGTGTTTAAGCCAGCAAATCCTTCACGATCTTGGCTGGTTCAACTCCCGTTAGTCTTTGATCCAGACCCTGAAATTTGTACGAGAATCGCTCGTGGTCGAAGCCCATCAGGTGCAAGACTGTGGCGTGGAAGTCGCGGATATGTACGGGGTCCTTTACGATGTTGTAGGAGAAATCATCGGTCTCGCCGTGGACGACGCCACCCTTCGAGCCCCCGCCCGCCATCCACATTGTGAAGCACCGCGGATGATGGTCACGGCCATAGTTTTCCTTGGACAGGCCGCCTTGCGAATAGATGGTCCGGCCAAACTCGCCGCCCCAGATAACGAGCGTTTCATCCAGCAGGCCACGCTGTTTCAGATCTTGAATCAGACCATAGCAGGGTTGATCCACGTCTTTGCATTGACTCGGCAGGCGACCTGCGACATTGGCGTGAGTGTCCCAGTTGTTAATGTAGATTTGCACAAAGCGAACGCCGCGTTCCACCATGCGACGGGCCATCAACACCGAATTAGCGAACGTACCCGGTTTTTTGACTTCGTCGCCGTACATTCCCAATGTGGCGGCCGTTTCGCTGGTGAGATTGGTGAGCTCAGGGACGCTTGTCTGCATGCGGAATGCGAGTTCGTATTGTTCGATTCGCGTGCGCGTTTCGGGGTCGCCCAGTTCGCTATAAGTGATTTCATTGAGTTGACGCAGACCGTCCAAAGTCTTTCGGCGGATTTCGGGCGGCACGCCTGGAGGGTTGTTGATGTACAGAATGGGGTCTCCCGCGCTCCGGAACGAGACTCCCGCGTGTTCACCCGGCAGGTACCCCGCCGACCACAACCGCGCCGAGATCGCCTGGACTTGTTCGGTATTGGTCGGTTTCGCGACCAGCACGACGAAGGTCGGCAGGTCCTTGTTCAAAGAGCCCAATCCATACGAGGCCCACGCACCCAGGCATGGGCGTCCGGTCAGCTGATTGCCGGTTTGGATATAGGAAATGGCGGGCTCGTGATTGATGGCTTCGGTATTCATACTGCGGATAAAGCACATGTCGTCGACCATTTTCGACGTCCATGGCAACAACTCAGTGACCCACATTCCAGACTTGCCGTATTGAGCAAATTTGAATTTGGACGGAGCGATCGGGAACCGCGCCTGTCCCGAGGTCATCGTCGTCAGACGCTGGCCATTGCGGATGGTTTCCGGCAGGTCCTTATCGTAATACTCCTGCATTTTCGGCTTATAGTCATACAAATCCATCTGCGGAGGTCCCCCGACCATGTGCAGATAGATCACATGTTTGGCCTTCGGAGCATGGTTTAGCAAAGCGGGGGGCAGGGCGGCCTCCGGCTTCGCGGTTTCGCCGGCTCCTGCGTTACCTCCCATCAAGGACGCCAACGCGGCCCATCCCAAGGCATCCCTGCCTTGGCCAAAAAAGTGCCGCCGCGTGACATTTCGAGCATATTCTTGAAGCAAGTTCATGTTGTTCCGTCCTTCTTCAATCAAGCCAGCAGACACTCGCGCGAACGATCCGTGGCGAGCGTCCGGCGTACACCGGATGGTAATCTTGGCTCGGGATACGCCGCCGCAGCATTCTGTTATAACGCCCTGGAATACGTCTGGTGCATAAGTTCCATTGTCAAAAACCATTGGGCTGCTGCCCAAAGTTTGCCATAAGTCATTTGGACGAGCTCCCGGCTGCTGATGGCGCGGGTTGCCGTCCCGCCAGGATTTCCGCAATATGCATCACTTTGATCGGTTTCTTGTC
>JAQGHT010000951.1 GCA_028291565.1 Planctomycetaceae bacterium
GCTATTTACGGCCCATTCCAAGGTCACGAAACAAGACGAGCCCATGGCCTGGGCCTATGAATATGGAACGGGCCGAGTTTTTCAGACCGTGCTGGGGCATTCTGACGTCTCCGTCCGAAAAGCGGGATCAGTGATCCGCCGGGGTGCGGTCTGGGCCGCCGGTTTACCGCCACTGAGTTTTGATCCTCCCGCCGAACTGACTGAAAAGTATCTCTTTCGCGCAGGGAGTTCGTGGAGTCCCGAGAGCTCCTTGAAATCGGCAGGAATTACAGCGACCACTCCTGCAGCGGCACCTGTGAAGAATCCGGCGCCACTCGGAGCAGGGAAGTTTGGTAAAGGGTTGAATGCCAGCGGAGGCAGTGCGTTCATCGCCGGCCGGCCTGAGTTTCACCAATACCCCTTGACGGTCGAATGCTGGGTGAAAGTGAAGGATGCCAAGTCTTACAACATCTTCGTGGCTCAGGAGCTGAAATCGTCTGCGACGCACTGGGAAATCTTTTCCATGCCGGCCTCGGGTCATTTCACGGCCTATCTGCCAGGAATGGCTCCAGACCATGTTCGAACTGAGAAAAACGTGTGCGATGATCAGTGGCATCATGTGGGCATGATCGTCGAACCAACACGCGTTCGATTGTTCGTCGATGGCCAACTTGCGGCCGATCAAGTGGTGAAATCGAATGCCGGACCGACTGTCCCGGGTGGCTTGGCCATTGGTGGCTTAGTGGGTCGAGAAATCGGATGTACAGGATCCGTCGACGAAGTTTGCATTTCCCAGGGTGTCCGAGAAATCAAGGGGACTCCGACATCGCCGTTTGAATCAGACGCTCAAACTTTGGGCCTGTGGCATTTCGATGAACTCGACAAGGATCAACAGTTTCCCGACAGTTCCCCCGCGAAGTCGCCCGCCGTGGCTGATGCGAAAGCGGTAAAAAAAAAGTTCCTGAGTCTCAGCATGTCGAAGACCATTTCGGGGAGACCGTCGTCGGTTTCAAATGGGCGGAAGGTGACGGGGTCGACGACCGCTGGCGGTTGATGGACACGGGGCCTTTTTTTAGTGGAACGCTGGTGCATCCAGGCGGGCCCACGATCAAAGGCTTGGCTGTCAAATTGGGGGATCAAGCCCAGGCCGCCATCTGTTTCGATACAGAACTACTACGAATCAGTTGTGGTTGGACGGGCGGATTTCTGAAATTCAGCCCGGCCCGCTATGGATTGATTTCGCCGCCCGCCATCAACGGGATTGTGCAATTCGGTTCAGCGCCTATCCCAGGGTGCACTCCGACCTCGCGTTTCGATGATACTCGGCGAAATCGGCCGTGGGGGCCATTGCCCGAGGAATTCGCCCATTATCAGGGTCTTTCTGTGCACGGTCGGCGAGTTGTTCTGCACTACACTATTGGCACCGTGAAAGTCGTCGAATCACCGTGGGCCGAGTCATCCGAAAAAGTGACTTTGTTTACACGCGAATGGAATATCGCGGCGAGCGATCAAGAGTTCAAGATTCTCCTGGGTGATAGCCGGTCGCTCGCGCGATTGGTGGGTGAGGCTCAGCAATGCGCGATGAGCCAGGTCACCGACGGAAACTGGGTCCTGACCATTCCACCGCGTTCGACGGCGGTCGTTCTGAAGGCCGCGATCTGGAATAAGGACGAGAAGCTGCAATCCGATTACGAATCACTGCTGAAGAAATCTCCGGCTGCGGTCGATCCGGAAAAATGGACCCAGCCTGGACCATTGAGGTGGGGTGAGCCCCTTGTGACCCAAGGCAAACTCGCCGCGAAGCTTTCTGACAAAGAGCACGCGCCCTATGTCATCGATACGCTGACGATTCCGTTCGAAAATCGTTACCACGCATTGATGTTCACCAGCGGTCATGATTTCTTCGCCAATGGGGACGCCGCCGTCTGCACGGCTCATGGAGATGTGTGGTTGGTGAGCGGAATCGATGCCGAACTTAAGAACATCCGTTGGAAAAGGTTTGCCACCGGGTTGTTTCAACCGCTGGGACTGAAGATCGTCAAGCACCCCCGAGATGGTCGTGAAATCGTGTACGTTCTGGGCCGCGATCAGATCACGGAGCTATATGATTTCAATCACGACGGTGAAGCCGACTTCTATCAGAACTTCAATAACATGGGGCAGGCGACAGCGAACTCGCACGAATTCGCTACCTGTCTGGAGACCGATTCTCAGGGGAATTTCTACTACTTGCGAGGCGACTCCGGAAGCCAGACTCAGCATGACGGGTGTCTGTTGCGAGTCTCATCGACTGGCAAGCAACTCGACGTTTTCGCCACGGGATTCCGCAACGCGAACGGGCTGGGAATCGGACCTGACGACACAATTACGGTCGCTCCACAAGAAGGCACATGGACGCCCGGATCGGCCATTTTCCAGGTCAAGCAGGGTGGATTTTATGGGGCCATGCAGTCGCATCATCGAGCCATCCCTCCCACCACATTTGAACCACCGATCTGTTGGATTCCTCGACAACAGGACAATTCCAGCGGAGGTCAGACTTGGGTCACGAGTGATCGCTGGGGCCCACTTAAGGGACAACTGCTGCATTTTTCGTTCGGCACGTGCCGAATGTCCTTAATACTTCGTGAAACGTTCGGAGAAACAACGCAAGGCGGAACGGTTCAGTTTCCCTTGATATTTGATTCCGGTGTCATGCGTGGGCGTTTTCGGCAGACTAACGGACAACTGTACGTCACTGGATTAAAGGGATGGGTTTCGAGCGCGGTGCAGGACGGCTGTTTCCAACGCGTGAGATATACGGGCCAGCCGGTCAACATGCCGGTCGCAATGAAGACATATTCCAATGGAATTGGACTCACTTTTGCCACACCGCTGAAGAAATCCGAAGCCCAGGATCCCGACAATTTTTCCGTGGAACAATGGAACTATCGCTGGAGCGGGAACTATGGCTCGCCGGACTTCAAGGTGTCGAGTCCAAACGAAATTGGACATGACGAAGTCGAAGTGACCTCCAGCACATTATTGGCCGACGGCAAAACGGTGTTTCTTGAAATGCCCGCCTTAACGCCGGCGATGCAAGTTGCCATTTCATATACGCTCGCGAGTGACTCTGGCGACCCAATTCGTCAGACATTCAATGCAACATTGCACAAGTTGGGACGGGATCCGCAGCCGGAGACGCTGGTTCGCAATGCGCGTTCAGGCCAGTTACCGCCAGAAATCGAAGCCGTCTTGAAACCAGGCCTGATTCTCAAGACGGACTATTTCGTCAAACATCTTCCCGATTCGCTGGCCGTCACGCGTCTTGCAGCTGTCTCGATTTTTAACCGAGAAGTGGACGGAGGAAAACCAGAACTTCAGCGCTTGACTTGGGCCGGATATCTCCGCGTTCCTCAACGGGCGGAATACCGTTTCTACGCGAGTAATCAGGAAAACCTCAGTGTGGATGGACGCGCTATCGCGACGGACGTCCCAATTGCTTTGGGACGCGGATTTCACGCGTTTGAACTCCGGCATGTGCAAACCCATGATGGTGGAAAGCAATCGCCGGATGCGACTGTCAAGAATCCACAAGTTCGCGTCTTCTGGAAATCTGACGGCTTCCCATTAGAATCCATTCCCCCGACAGCATTATTTCATCGATCGGACGATGCTGCTCTGCGCGAAGCACAAGGTGTACGCGAAGGATTGGACGCTTTCCACTGGCGCGGTTGCGCGAATTGCCACAAATCTGAGTCTAACAATCCGCGAGATCCCAAGTCCGTTTCGCCACGTCGCGAAGCACCCGTATTTAGAAGACAGATGAACGGCCGAATCAAATCGGAATGGCTAGCGGCTTGGATCGAACGGCCGCATCAATTGCGATCACAGGCGCTGATGCCAAGTTTCTTCCATATCGAAGGAAAGGTGCCCGCAAATGATCAGGTCCTGGCGGACTTGGTCGCATTATTAAATTCGTCAGGCGAGCAGGAATCAGGTTTTGTAGGGAAAGCAACAAATCTGCCGGATCCGTCGCTGGTATCAGAGGGCCGGCAGCTATACCAGACGCTGGGGTGTATGGGTTGTCACCGATTAACTGATCCTTCAATCGAAGATGATTACCAACGATTGTCGCTGCATCATGTCGGCGCAAAGTTTCATGCCGGGGCAATGGCGGCGTTTCTGCGAAGTCCACAACAAGACTATGCTTTAACCCGAATGCCCGATTTCCAACTTTCAGAGCGAGAAGCTCAATCACTGGAATCGTTCCTTCGGTTCGAAGCTAAGGGGAAATTGGCACCGCGTCCTGATTTAAAATCAGGCGACGCTCGACGTGGCGCCAAGCTGTTTCGAGAAGTCGGATGCATAAACTGCCATGCGCTGAGCCAATCGAGACTCGCTTCGGAAATCGATTCCGAACGCGAACCCAAGTTGTCCACGATTTCAGCACTTGGCGGCCGCGCGAAATGCGCGACACGCGCTACTCCTCGCGGACAACAATGGCTGCCCAACTTCGAACTCGATAATTCAGAAGCTCGCTCGTTAGAACTGTACTTTTCGAATCAGTCAGCATCCCTTTTTGGGGACCACGTCAGCCGTTTTCTTCCGCGAGACATCACGGAAAGTCGAAGTCTGATGCACCGTCTCAATTGCTCCGCATGTCACAGCCGTGATGGTAAAAATAGTCCATTAGGAGAAATCATCGCCGAGGAAGGAGACGGACTGCCGGTCGAGAGTATTCCGCATCTCACATGGGCTGGCGAGAAACTTCGTCCCGATTGGATTGCTCGTCTTCTACGAGGGGACCTGAAATACAAGACTCGGCCTCTCTTGAAGGCTCGAATGCCTGCATTTCCGGCCTATTCTTGGCTCGGTGAAGGAATGGCGAAGGAGCATGGCGCTTGGTTTGTAGCACCGAACGCCAGCTCAGAACAGAACCCGCAAGACGCCCCGCTTGTGGAACTCGGGCATCAATTGACGCTGAAGACAAAAGGCCTGGACTGCCGTCAGTGTCATGGTGTTGGAGCCGAACAACCCTCAGGAGACAAGTCCACTTTGATTTCGCCAGGCATCAACTTTTCAGTCACCGCAGAACGCATGGACTTCGATTTCTTTCCCCGGTTAATGATGAATCCGCCGCGATACGATCCCAGTAGTCGTATGCCGGTCTTTTCTGTAGATGGCAAGACAACGGCTGCAAAGGAAATTCTGGACGGCGATGCAAATCGGCAATTCGACGCCATCCGCAAATACCTGCAAACAATCCCGCCATTGAAATGATGCGTGGATCTCGTCTGCGGGGTCGGGTCTTCAAGTTTCAGTTTTGGCCTCTCGAACGAATCGACACATGACTCGGGCCAGAAACTTGCGTGCAAGATCAGTGATTGATCGTGCCTCCAAAACTGATATTTGAAGACTTTACCCCTTCGTTTCCGCAAGCCGCACAAGCCAGAGGCTTATGCCACGCTACGTGGGAAGGACTTCACGCAGCCAGGTCCAAGTTCGTTCGAAGGGGATGTGATCCATTCCGGAATAGTTCGTATTCGCACCTTCGACCAGGGATACGCGAATGTGCTGATACTGAGTGGCCAGGGTGGCGAGTGTTTCTGGCAGGCCCGTGAAGCCGATCGATTGGCCAGGCGATTGGGTTCCCAGAACATACAATACTGGACAGGGTGCCACAGGCAACCACCGAACCAGATCGTAGTGATCGGCTGGTCCATACTTATCGAGAAATCCCGCTGCTGTTGCTAGAAACGGCATCGGCTGTGTGACCGGGATCAGTTCCTCGTTTCGCCCGTGAAGCACATCCAGGCAGGCGGTTTCGTAATCGGCACGAAAGGCGGCGGCCGCGGGATGTCCAAACATCGTCTGGTGATGAAATCGAGGCGATGAAATCAGCACCAGTACCTTCACGCTGGGGTGAGGGTCGTGCGCGAGCGTAAATGCGGACTTGACGCCCCCCATGCTATGGCCACAAAGGCCGAGTCTCGAATAGCCACGGTTTTGCAGGAACTCGATCCAAGCCTGCAAATCGAGCCGACAGTCGGCTACGTGTTCGTACGTTGCCCCTCCGCGAATTGCTTTTCGTTCTCCCGCAATCGAGCTGATTCCGTCATGGCCGCGCGTATTGATTCGCAAGACTGCCAGGCCCGCGGTTCGAGCTTGACGCGAAAATGTCTCTAATACACCGGGAGCATAGAAATTGCTCCCCGTTCCGTGCACCAGAATACAGGCTTCAATCGGTTCCGATGGCGAAACCTTCGAGTCAGGTAGCGCCAAGGTCCCATCCAGCCACAGTCCGTCACTGGTCGTCACGCGAACCAATTCCATCGTTTATTCGTCCTCGAAGTGTGGCTCATGATGCTCTTCGGGTTCATCGTACCCGATTTGGGCTCGGCGAAGTTTCGCCAGCGATTCTTCAGCGTGCTTTTGGACCCCACCGTCCGGATCAGACAATGCGGCAGTCAGTACGGCTTCCGAGCCCGGGTGGTGCAGTTTTCCGATGGCTTCAGCGGCGGCTGCTCGGACTCGGTTCTTTTCATCGTTCTGCAACCGCTCAGCAAGATCGTCGAAGGCAGAATCACTCCCCAAGTCACCGAGACCCTTTGCGGCCCACATGCGAACGAGCCACTGTTTGTCTTGTTTCAAATGCTTGACCAGCGGAACCAGCCCTCGTGGGTCTTGCGTCAGTCCCAGCAAGCGAGCAGCGGGTGAGCGGGAAAGCGGCACGGGATGCTCAAGCAATTCGATCAAACACTCGATTCCGAACTGACTGATCGCCTCCGGCATCTGCAGCAGACTTCGTTCGGCCAGATTCCGGACGGTATTCGATCCATCTGTCAGCAGATCCAGCAACCGAATCACGGAATCACGTGAATGGATGGCTCCTAAACCAATCGCACATAAACCTCGCAGGGTTTCGTCTTTGTCCGACGTTCCTCGGAGCAGTGCGTCAGATGCGTCCGCATGACCGGTACGCCCCAAGGCTTCTGCAATGGCCTGCCGAGGCATTTCGCCTGACGCAGGATCACTAAGCAGTGTCACGAGGACGGCGATGTTATCAGAAGTTGGTGACTGCGTCGCCGTTTCCAGGTCTCGCCGCCACTGTGGGGAATCCGTTTCCAAGTGATTTTTCTCCACCTGACACGATGAAAACGCATCACTGAGCATTTTCGTTATTTACGCTTCACCGGACCGAATCAGCCGAGTCGGTTCAGCATCTGTATCAATTGTTCATGGGACATTTTCAGGAGATCAGGCAAACTCGCAACAGGACCTTGCCGAGCAATTTGCCGCTGGATGATCGCATCAACAGTCTCAATCTTGCTGTTGAATTCAGCCATCTCAGCATGAGTCTTCACGATCTCGGCGTTGGCCTTTTCCATTTCCGCGTTCACTCGTTCCAATGCCGCGCGCTGCCGCTCAACAGAATTTCGAAGGGTTAACTCATCCCGTTGCGCTTTTAATCGCGATTCATAGATTTCTCGCTCCATTGCAGTTTGGGACATCTTGTATAACTCCTTCAATCGAACAAATAGCTGACGGATTCGTTCTTGTGGATCCGCTTGATGGCCTCTCCAAGTAACGGCGCGATGGTAACCACGCGCAGGTTCGGCAGCATTTGTTTTTCGCACAAGGGGATCGTATTCGAGACCACGATCTCCTTGATCGGCGCCGCCCCCAGTTTCTCTATGGCTGAACCACACAAAACGGCGTGAGTCGCGCAGACATAGATTGCCGCGGCGCCGAATTCATGCACCACGTTGACGGCTCCCACGATGGAGCCTCCGGTCGTGATCATATCGTCGAACAACAAGGCGGTGCGACCATTGATGGGACCACCAATCAGATGGGCCTGCTTCGTTTGGGTGGCACTGAAACGGCGTTTGTCGACAATCGCCAATTCACCACCGATGTGCTCTAAATGCTGCAAAGTTCTTTTGATGCTGCCCTCGTCAGGACTGACAATCATCAGCTGGTCAGGGGGGATGTTCAATTTCTTGAAGTATTCGTCCAGGACCGGGGCAGAATACAAATGGTCGACCGGGACATCGAAGAATCCCTGAATTTGAGCCGCATGCAAGTCGACGGTGAGGACTCGATGGGCACCCGCATTGACGATCAGATTGGCTGCGAGCTTCGCCGTGATCGGAACACGGCCGGAATCCTTCCGATCCTGCCGGGCATAACCGAAATATGGGATCACTGCGGTGATCCGCGCGGCACTGGCCCGCTTGCAGGCGTCGATCATGATCAACAATTCCATCAAATTGTCGTTGACCGGTGGGCAAGTCGGCTGAATGAGAAAGACATCACGACCGCGAATATTCTGATTGATTTTCAAGCCAATTTCGCCATCCGGAAAATTCCAGATGTCGATATCGGCCAGAGGCAACCCGAGGTACTCGCCAATATCGGCTGCGAGTCGCGGGTGGGCTCGTCCGCTGATCAACGTCAAGTCATGCATGCTGAGAGCTTTCTCGGAGCGATGGGATACAGCGAATGGTTTGTGTCAATCAATCAAGCGATATTCTCAAAGGGGGCGATCACCGATCCGTCCTTGATGACCGCGGTTCCCTGAATCACGGCGTGCGGTCCGAGACAACACTGGGCACCCACACTTGCCGGCCCGAGGATCACGGTGAAGGGATGGATCACCGAATCGGCCCCAATAATAGCTCGAGGGTCAATATAAGTCTGTTCGGGCGCAACGATTGTGACACCGTCTGCCATGTGGCGAGCCAGCGTGGTGCGTTGCATATATTGCGTGACTTCCGCCAATTGCTGTCGCGTATTGACTCCCAGGGCCTCCGAGATGTCCAACCGGCAACTGGCCACGACTGTCTGCCCCTGCTGTTTCAGGATTCCACAGCAATCGGTCAGATAATATTCGCCTTGTTTGTTATTGGGGCGAATTTCATCGAGCGAAACCAAAAGCTGGGGGCCGTCGAAGACATAACAGCCAACATTGATTTCCGTGATGAGTTTCTCATCCGGGGACGCATCTTTCTCTTCGACAATTTTTTGAAAAAAACCATCGGCGTCACGCACAATGCGTCCCAGTCCGAAATTGTTCTCGGTTCGTGCCGTACCAATCACACATGCAGCGTGGGCCAAACGTTGGTCTTCCAGTAATCCGAGGAAGGACTCCGCACGCATCAACGGAGCATCACCAGTGAGAATCAGTACTGAACCAGTATGACCCTGCAAGGCTTCGCGGCACATCATCACGGCGTGTCCGGTCCCTTTTTGCTCGGCCTGCAATGCGAATTCGACGTCCGGTTGTCCTGATAATGCCGCGCGGACCTGGTCGGCGGCATATCCGACAATGACGACAATTCTCTGAACGCCGGCTTTGCGGGCGGAGTCCAGCACATGTTCGATCATGGGGCGACCGCAAACTGGGTGCAGGACTTTCGGTATGGAGGACTTCATCCGGGTGCTCTTACCGGCCGCGAGTACGACGGCGACGGGGGCTTCAGCGACTGATGCTTCCATCCGGGACGGACTCCTGTAACTCTTCACGATTTCGATTTGGATTTTGAGAGCTTGATATTCCGGGTGGGCACCTGGAATGACAAATTGACAACCAGGAAGGGTGCAAGTGCAGACTCCCAAGAGGCAACTCATCAAAAGTATCTTCACGATTCGATGTTTGAACGTCAATTGCCGAAAACCGAACTGCGAACTATGTTTCCTGGTAACGTGTTTCAGCGGCATTGTGACGGATCGTTGAATTCCTAGTCAGCCGTGTCCGTTCGTAAACGTGAAGCGTGTTGGTCCAATTGCCCTTATCCCCTATCGCAACTTTTCAAAAAACTGCCAATTATGCAAGTCATCATCACTGCAGTCGGTCCTGATAATCGTGGTCTGGCGGATCCGATTGTGCATTATGTGACGTCCGCCGGGGCGAATATCGGCGAAATTCAAATGTATGATCATGATGCCGAAAAAATCTTCGCGATGTTGCTTCGCGTCGACAGGCCAGTCGACGGCGAAACCATCGCGGATCTGCGGCCGCGCATGAACGAAATCGGAAGACGGAAGGAACGGTCAATCCGCG
>JAQGHT010000963.1 GCA_028291565.1 Planctomycetaceae bacterium
GCTTGATTTCTCCACCGACCCCGGGAAGTTCCGCGGTTAGGAAAGGCAGGGGGATTCCCACGTGTTTTAGGTCTTTCTCGTATTCGGTTTCAAGATATCGCGTGCTGTAAGACGGACATTCCAGTCCATCGTTCCAGCTTAGTCGGACAGAAATATCCGACCTACAGTGTGCAATTTAGATGGACAGGAATGTCCGTCCTACAAACTGTATTACGGTTGATATTTGACCGTTTTGATCTGGATTGTCGTGTAGCCGATGATTTTCAGGATCGGTAAGAAGCCGGTCGTTGGATTTGGGCCATCATCGCTGAAGCTCGTGTCGTTCAGCTTGATATGCGCCGCACCAATCCCACCTGCGCCTAATGTTGCGTCGAGGGGAATCCAATGGCCGTTGATGAAGACTTCCGTCCACATGTGACCGCCAAACGCATTATAATGGTCGGCATAGACTAGTCCCACGACGACGCGGGATGGGATTTTCTTCACCCGGCACATGGCCGCCAGTAAACAGGCATGCTCGGTACAATCCCCCTCCATGCTGGCCGCGACTTCAGCCGCGGACGCGAGCGCAGTGGAAAAGTTCTTCTTGGTCAGCTTCTGATGCACATATTTTTCCATCTGCAACGCGATATCCCACGGGCTCGTCGCTCCTGCCGCGGCAGCATCGGCATGGGCGATGACCCGTTTGTCATCGGATTGCAAATGCCGGTTGGGTTCGAGGAACTCTGGAGCCGGTTTCTTGTCCGAAGCTGCGGCACCTGCGGTCGGGCGGACGGAGGTCACGGTTAATTCGGCGGTTTCAGGCCCGACTGACTTGATTTGTTGTGTTTCTCCGGACGGGATTTCTTTGGCCGGATCGCTGCCACTGATTTTGACGAGATACACGACCTGCTGAGTGTGATGCGCGCGTTCCAATGGCGGATTGATCTTGATCAACGTATCGACGGCGATATCCAACTCCGCGCCCACGATTTCTTTTAAGGCCTCATCTCGCGTCACGCGGTACGTCGCCATGTCACTACCAAAAAAACCAGGGGTCGAAGTCTTTAATGTCTCGCCTTTCGCGTCCATCCACGTTTTGGTGACGAAGCCCGGCAGTACGGACTGAGAAATATCAATCCGCTTCAATTTCTTATTCGATCCGTCCAACAACTTGACGTCTTCCTCACCCATCTCCTTTAAAGTCACTTTGGTGACTTGATTCAGCTCGGGAAGAAACATCTTGAAATCGCGAGATTCACCAGGCTTCAGCGGATTCTCGCGCATGATTCGGTCCTGGTACGCGGGAGACTTGTTTTCGCGGTCCCATTTCACAGTCTTTTTCGTCGTTTTGCCGGCTGATTCGATTCTCAGCTGTAAATCTGCTCCGACCACAGTTCCGATCGTCTTACTGAACGAGTTCGGTGGATTGTCGTTGCGAAATTCCAGGCCAATAAAGTCTCCACCCTCTGTTTCTTCACTCACCATCGTGATGTTCATTTTCAGACTCTGACCAAATCGCTTGATCAGCATCATCGATTGGGATTCCGAACGAATCAGCTTTTGGCCGTCACGAACGATCGTTTTGGAGTTTGAGCGAGAAGATCCGACACGGATCTTGCCCATGTAAATGACGCTCCATTCGTCGTCAGGGTGATCCTTCTCGGCTTTTTTCTGGTCGGCAACTGGAGCGGCCTTGGTCAAGGCGGCAGATTCTTGAGCCGCTGCGATGTTTTCAAAGCAAGGCGGAGACACCCAACCTGATATAAAGCAAAAAACGAACATCCCCAACCAGGGTAGAATTCGAGACACAAGACGCTCCTTGACCAAGATTCAGAACCAGCACGGCGAGCGACGAAATTCGACGCTTGAGAATGAAATGACCGCTGTCTGATACTGTATCTCGCACAGCAGCCCGTGTCACGGAGGAAACGCGATTCTGAGGAAACGCGATTCTCAAGACGAGAAGGTCCAGACAAACCGCCCTGCAAGCGAGAAGGCGAAGTGCCTCTCAGGTCGGGAGTATCTATCACTGTCAGATCCCTTTATCGGGATGGCCAAGGTTGGCTGAAGACAAGTGATTTTGTCAGAGAACAATTGTGACAGAAACTTGCCGGGCATCAGTTGTAGATTGCTGATGCAGTTTGACTGCGATCTCTCCTACCGGGCAACACCGAGAGGAATTTCGGGACGCTGATTTTCACTTGGCCAAGGTTGCCAAGCCTTCGGTATCGAACTAGAAACGGAGCGAACCGCCCCCAAATCTCTAACGAGATTGGCTACAAGAAATCGTCACGACGTTAACCTCGAGGGCTTTGCCGGTCCTCACGAATCCGAACCAGCGATTATTCTGGCTCTTCATGCCACAATGCGGCGCTGATCCAAGCCCCTGAATCACAAGGGTGCGGGTCACCAATAGGTTGTGCTGAAGATGCAGGATCAGCAAAGATCGCCTGGGCGACACCATGTGAGGTCGTAATTGGGCGGCACTCCGCGAAAGGAAACAGCTGCTTCACGATTCGCTGGGCTTCTTTGGAAACCATCAATTCTAACTGCATCTTGTCGCTCCAATTCGCCTGTTTTACGCGGATGAGTTTTCTTTCCTGAAAGCGCTTAACGATCCTTCAACTTGAGTTTTCAATGCCTGGTCCGGGTCAGATCGAGCCAGAATTCATACCGAAACTGGCAGTCCCCCACCACAACAACGATTGTGATGCCTTCCTTTACCGCGGTGCTGTTGGCCTCAACCGCTCCAAAGCAGATTCGGGAACGATTTCAATTCCAGGCCAATCACGCCGGCAAGTCTGCAATGCGACCTCCAATGCTTCACGTGGAGTTTCTCCAAACCCGGAATATTCAGTATGGGGCAACGTTTTCATGCCAGGGCCGACTGGAAATCGCATACAATAAGGAGCCGCTTGGTCACGATCAAAAACCTGTCGAGCCTGAAAGGCCACGAAGTGATCGGCAGATTCCCCTGCGCATTCTTCCAGCCCCACTTTGACTGAATATCCCGCGAGCATGATGTACGGCTCCACGATCATTAAAGCTTACAATATAAACTCAGCGAAGCTCTCCGGAACCACTTGGAATTCAAGGAAAACTTGTACAAAATCTTGCACGACGGGCTTTCCTAGGATGAAATCCCGCAGTGTTTGGTGATCCAGCAACGCTCCTGTTCGCGATCGCTACTCCCAGATTCCGAAGAGGTGATCGCTCGAATCAAATTCTTCATACGTTCGTGTGGTTGACTTGCCTGACAGGCTGCGACAACGGCTGAACTTGGCAACTCTTGTGAAGCCAACTTTAAAGAAGAAACCAGTGCTTCAGAAAAAACCGACATTTTTGAATGATCGTTGTCCAATTCTTCGGGCAATAAGTATTCCAGAAGGACTGGTTCTGCGTCGCGAGGATGCAATTCGCTGAGGAGGTCCATTGCCTTGTCTCGATTGGGAGTCATTTGCAACGCACTTTCAGCGAGTTGATGGGCTCGACGCATAGAGAAATAAAAAAGCGTTTCGAGCAACGTGAGTCATTCGAAACGCTCTTTCTATCTGAACTGACAAGTGCGGGCCAACGCCTGTCAGTCTGATGAGAGGAAAGATCGCACACATCGTGCCAATGCCCCGAACACCCTGACAAGAAATGAAAAAAATCCGATTTTATCTGAAATTGAGGCTTTCTCCTTCAGAACGAATGGTGTTTCTCAGCCTTCTTGGCTGAACACAATGCTGCTCAATGGCGAATTGACTCCAATTTTGCCGTAGGACGATTCCTAAACCGAGGGGTGAATTCGAAACATTTCAGAGAAGCAGGTCCTGACCATTTTTGTTTCAGCAGAATCGGGTTCGAGCAAGTGAACGGTGACCGACCAGACTGGCTGATTAGCGGCCACAAACCAGAGAACAATCAAAGGTGATTTCTCGCCGTAAAACAATGCAAAGAATGAAAAAAGCGTTCCAAGCGACGTGAATCACTTGAAACGCTTTTATTTGTTGTGAACGACAAGTGCGGGCCAACGCCTGTCGTCCTCACGAAGCGACTAACGTTGCAACTGGCGTGCCACAAAATCACAACTAATTGCCCGAAGTCGGGACCGAATTCGCGTTTCGATTACGCAACACAGGATTTCAAGTTTCCTGGTTCAGATTTTATCGAGGTGATCGCGTTGTTGAATCAAAGGCGTGGTGAGTGTTTAGGGACGAACACATGTCGCCGATCTCCGGGTGTGGCAATAATTCCAGGCAGTTCGGTCAGCCGCCGGGGACCTGAAGGATACCCTGCCCTCGGTTCAACGCCATCAAGGAATCCGGAATCGGACAGTATCGCGTTCCGGCAAATGTGCGAGACACTTTTGCCAGACCCCGGTTCACGCCGCAATTCGAATTCATTGTGGTCCGCAGGCCGTCCTTCTACAATCGGGCTCGGTTCAGGACAGGCTGATTGTCAGCAGACCGCCCGCTGCGCCGCGGTGACGATCAATGTGGTTTCTTTCCCGTTGTGTGGCTGTTATTCGGTACTCCGCGATGAAACTGTAGATCGCGCCGGAGATGCACACTCGCCATCCACATTGGATTGATGCCCCCCGAAGATCCCTTTTTCGGAGCGAGTCGACATGCTTTCACCTCATGGGAAACGGTGCTTGCTCACCGCAATTCTGTTTCTCGGCATGCAGAGTTTCTGGACCCATCTAGCGCAACTCTGCGCTGACGAGCCTGTGATTTCCATCGAAACGCCATTGCCAGCGCCAGGCTGGGCACTGCTGGAACGTGAACTGCTGCGGCAGAATTCAGAGGCCTGTCGTGAGTTCTTCGCCAAGTATTTCGATGAACGTGGCTGGCTGCTCTGTGTCGAGCGTTGGGGCGGTGACGATGGTCCCGACGACGCCATCGAGAACTGTCTGGATTGGCCCGTCGTGCATGCTCTCGGTGGTAGTGACAATGTACTGTGTCTGTACAAAAAAGCGTGGGAGGGACACCTGCGACAGTACACATTGGCGAAAACCGTCGATGTTCCGTTTGCGCGAGACGGAATGTACTTCAAGGAATTCCCTGTCATGATGGACTGGCTCCATAACGGAGAAGGGCTGGTCGTATTCAACTTGCAGGGATTGTCTGATCCGCTCGATCCGGCATTCGCTCAGCGCGTGCAACGCTTCGCGGGGTTCTATCTCAACGAAGATCCCGGTGCACTCAACTATGATGTTCAGCACAAGATCATCCCCAGCATGTTCAACGGCAGCCGAGGTCCTCTGATGCGCAAGGCCACGGGGCTCGACTGGGCCGGAGATCCAATTGAGATTGAGAATCGCTTTCACCCCAAGCATGGCGAAACGCAATACGCTCAGATGCTGGAGCATTTCAAAGACTATACCGAGACACTCGGTGACCATCCGCAAAATCTGAAGGCCACGACGCTGGCGTTGAATGCGTTCATGTTGACCCATCAGGAGAAATATCGCCGCTGGCTGCTCGAATACGTTGACGCCTGGCGCGAACGCATGCTGGCCAACGGCAATATCATTCCGACGAACATCGGCCGGGACGGCAAAATCGGCAGTGACGCGGGTGGCAAATGGTGGGGCGGAGTCTATGGCTGGGGTTTCACGGTCTTCGATCCTGCGACGAAGAAAATGGCACATCGCAACCAGCATCATGCAGGCTTCCCCGGATTCATGAACGCGTTTTTTCTAACCGGAGACGACCGCTACCTGGACCCCTGGCGTAAACAGATCGAAACTGTGAATGCCAATCGCAAAACGGTTGATGGTCAATTCGTCTATCCCCACATGTATGGTGAACAGGGCTGGTACGACTTCACTCCACAAAAATTCTCCGAGAGCGCCTGGGAGCTCGCCTATCTCTCCATGAAGCCCGCGGATCTCGCTCAAGTTTCCAGCCGGCCCTGGATCGGCTATTTGAATGGCCAGAATCCCGACTACCCGGAACAGGCTCTCCGCAGGGACCTGGCACGCATCGGCAAACAAGTCCGTGCGATTCGCGAGGATGCCACCACGCCCGATACGCGGCTCGCGGATGATCCGATGGTGCTCAATCCGGCCAGCGTTGAATCACTGATCGAGTTGATGTTGGGAGGTTTGCATTCTGGCCGTAGCGGATCGGCCTTATTCTGCCGCTTGCGTTACTTCGATCCCGACCTGCGTCGCGCTGGCTTGCCCGAAGATGTGGGGGCATTGATCGACGAGCTGACCGCCGATCGAGTCTCGGTCACGCTGGTCAACATCAGTCAACTCGAACCGCGAAATGTCATCATTCAGGCCGGTGGCTACGCCGAACATCGTTTTTCGGCGGTGAAGATGGGTGACAAATCGATGCCGCTTGATGGTACCCGATTGACGGTGAAGCTTGCGCCGGGAACAGGTACGCGGCTGACTTTCACCATGCGCAGATACTCCGAGACGCCAACGATGGCGTTCCCCTGGCACACGAAACTGTAAATTCATTCCGCGGATATTTGTCACGCGACAAGGCATAACTCATGTTTGAAAACCGAGTCAAAAAGTTAATTACCGATTCCCACGGTGTGTGGGGGGTCAGTCTGCCTGATGCCTCTGATCTTACGGCAAAGCTGAGTGTCGATTCGGGCATCGACTTTCTCTGGGTCGATCTGGAGCATCGGCCGTTTGAAGTGGATGCTGTCCGCTGGGTGCCGATCATCTGCCGTCAGAAGGGATGTGCCTGTGTCGTCCGTGTCGCGGGCCTCGATCCCCAGCTGATTAAAAAGGCGCTGGATATTGGTGCGAATTGCGTCATGATCCCGCAAGTCAACACGGCCGAAGAAGCGCGTCTGGCGGTGCAATACGCGAAGTACCCCCCACTCGGTTCGCGAGGCATCTCGCCCTTATGGACGGTCTTCATGGATGTCGCCTGGGACGATTATTTACCTGTCGCGAATCAGGAAACTTGCATCATTGTGCAGGTGGAAACGCCTGAGGGGATGCGAAATCTGGAAGCCATCGCGGCGGTAGAGGGAGTCGATATTGTCTTCGCTGGCCCGACTGACTTGTCGGCTTCGCTGGGGCACATTGGGAAGGTGAACCATCCCGAGGTCCAGAAATTTCTGTCCGATTTTCCGAGTCGCGTCCAGGCCTGCGGCAAAGTCGCCGGCATCACATTTGCCGATCCCGACGCCTGTCAACGGGCCTATGAACAAGGTTACCGATTCATCTCTTTCGGCAGCATTCTGAACCACGGCATGAAGGGCATCAAGACAGAACTCCAGCGTTTTCGAGGCCTCGAAGCTTAACCAAACAAGTGCATTCGCATCGTTGAATTCGCCGGCACCGGCTGGCGACCGGTTCCGGATCGAATCCGTCGTTTCGAACCGGGGGGCGAGCGCGTACTGACTTAGTATTGTCCGTCGCGCGTCTCGAAATGGGTCGGCTTTCCCAGGCTTCGGCCGCCGAGACTGACCCAATTTGCCGTGGCGGTTACCATCTCATCCAGAGACACTGTGACCGGTCCAAACAAATCGAATGATCGGGTTGCATCGGAGAGCAGAGCCGTCGGGGCCTCGTGCTGTGTGATCTGCGGTTCGCGTCCAAATAATCTGCCAAACTGCTGAGCCAGTTCGCGAATGGAGACCCGCTGTCGACCGGTAACATTCAAGATCGCGGCAGGTGAACTGGTGAAGTCGAGGCACTGGATGGCGCGGGCGTTCGCGTCCCGCTGCCAGATGACGTTCACATAACCCATCGAGACGTCGACGGGCAAACCCCGATAGACTTTCTGGGCGACATCCAATAAGACTCCGTAGCGCAGGTCGATCGCGTAATTGAGTCGAAACAACAGGAGCGGCGTACCGTTCTGCTGCGAGAAATGCGTGAAAATCCGCTCGCGGCCGACGCACGAATTGGCATACTCGCCCGCCGGATCGAGCGCGTCCGACTCTGATGAGCCCCGCCCGGTGACAGGCACAAACGGATAAACACACCCCGTCGAAAAGGCGACAATTCGCGACGCCGGGAAGCGTTCCGCGACAATTGCCGGAACATGTGTGTTCATCACCCAGGTCAGCTCCGGACGATCCGCCGTACCGAACTTCTGGCCGGTCATAAATATGATGTTCGGTGCATCGGGCAACCGGTTGACGGCCGCGCGGTCTGTCAAATCGCAAGCGATCGGGATGACGCCGCAATATCGCAATTGGCTTGCGACGTCTGCGGAAGAAAACCGGGAGACTCCATACACGCTTCGCAAATCCGAAAGTTGCTCGCACGCTCGGCGGAGCATCCGAGCCAGTGTCGGGCCCATCTTGCCCCCCGCGCCGAGCACCAGCACATCGCCTGGCACCGCGCGCAACGTCTCCAGGACCCCTTCAGTCGGTCGGCTGAGGGCTTCGTCCAAATCCGTTTCATTTTCGAGAGGTTTCAAAAGCTCAACTTTTGCCATCTGATCGAACGATGTGCTCCGCCAATCGTGGATAATTGATACCCAGAGTCACAGTGGACGCAGCTTAATGCGGTTAAGAAACACAGTGTGCCCTCTGTGACACGGTGTTTCAAGATTCATTACGTGGAAAACGCTGCCAATTCGCGACCAAACCCTGCTTTGTTCGTCAAAATGATCGAAGAATTGTAGGAAGTGCCAGATTTCGGCAACCTGCGATGAAAAGTCAAACTTCCGTCAAAACTCGCCTTGCAATCTGGGTGTAGATCAAGATTTCTTCATGAAGTCCGATACTGCTTCTTTATTTCGCTGTCACAGATTTCGGGAGATCCGAGACCATTTTGCACGGCAATAGATTGATCTATTCCTGTTGATCCTGCCGGGGTACACTTCGCCGAACCTGCCTGCCGCAACCGACTGCTTTGCCCCGGCGATCCTCCTCGCAAATTCCCGTTTTCAAATCTTCATCCTTATCGAGGCACATCGTGGTCTCACGCTGGTTACATTGGATTTTGCTATGCACTTGGGTGCTCTGCTTCCTGGTTGGCGGAATGTCACGGACTCTATCGTGGGCGGAAGAACGGACTGACGGTGAGCGAGGCGTGTTGCTGCTGGAAGGGAACCGGATCGTGGAGGGACGCATCTCAGCGTCTCGAGAAACCCTCAATGTGACGCAAGATTCGGCTGGGATTCTCGTGATTCCCAAGGCTCAAGTTCGGTTTCAAGGTACTGATTTGCGTTCGGCTTATGTCTTTTTGCTCGATGAGTTGCCGAACATGGCTTCGGCCGATGACCACGTCCGCCTGGCACGCTGGTGCATTTCGTACAAATTGATGCCCGAGGCGCGGTTTGAACTGCAGTCAGCGCTGGATCTGGAACCTGGCCGCGATGACATCCGGCGGAATCTGTCCATCCTCGATTCCCATATCAAGCGGCCACCCCGAGAGGAAAAGTCGACGAACTCATTGACGCCGGCCGAACGACAAGCGCGGATGCTGGGAATGGGTGGCGACGTGGAGTCACTGGGGGGATTGACGAGAGAGGCGGGCCAGCAATTCACCACGCGAATCCAGCCGATTTTGGTCCATAACTGCACGAATTCCGCCTGTCATGGGCCGCTGGCAAAGCATCCGTTGAAATTCTCGATTGTCCGCGTCGGCGCCAACAGCTCACACGCACTCTCCGAGAAAAACCTGCTCGCCTTGATGAAATACGTGGACCGGGAACATCCGAAAGCGAGTCCTTTATGGAGAATTCTGACCACCAATCACGATGCTCAAGGAAGTTCCATTTTCACGGGATTGAAGGGGCCACAACAACTTCAAACCTTCAAGGATTGGATCCTGTCGCTGAGTAATGCCGAGGAGACCGACACGGATAAATCGTCCTCGGCGCCAAAAAAAGAGGACGTGACGAAAAGCAGCGAAGGAAAACAAGGTCCGGCCGCTTCAAACAAAGCAATGGTTTCGTCAGAGCCCGAATCCGATGAGTTGCCAGTATCGCAACCGTCCAAAGAATCACGAAAACGGACCACTTCGAAGGCCAGATCGAGAATCCAGGAAGATTCGAGAATTACGGAACGACGCCCGGTCAAGAAAACAGAGAAACCGGACAGAATTGCGGCGCCCCTACAAGATTCGACCGAGCGGACCGATTCCAATCTTCCGGAAGTCGAGCCGATTGTATCGAAGACACGAACGGCAGTTCCCGAATTGTCTGCGGAAGATGCGTTTGACCCGGAAGTGTTCAACCGGAAACAACGAAACAAACGCAATTTGGCAAATGAATATCGGTGAGCAGCGACTGTGGTAGTTCGCCCTATGCGGCTTCGGCTTCGACGTCGTTTTCGAATTCCGACGGAATGCCGCCGCGCAACGCCTGACGGCCAAGAGAACTGACCTGGTATCGCATGCCTTCGCCGCGTCCGCCCAACTCAAAATCCAACAATCCCAAGGCAATCAAACGACCGTGGAACTTGGAGAGTTGATCGTCCTCGACTCCGGATAGTTCAAAAACTCGATCAACCCAGCCGTCCTGCGACAGCATTTGCCGGGCATGGTAGGCAGTCAACAAGTGACGCCATTCCGGATTCTTATCGAGCTGGACGATAGCTTGAGAATACATGTTTCTCGTTATCGACCCGCCCGGTCCCCAATTGCAAACCCGCTGTTCCATCGATGTATGATCGCCACTTGCGGTATGCGTGGTATTTCAGGACTCTTTGCCACAACCGCTACAGACCGCCGGCTACGATTCGGGTCGGTTGCAGAGTCGACATTATTTCTTGATTCATAAATCCAGTGTTTGCATAGACTTATGGGTCGGGGTAAGATCAAAATCTGAAAGACTCAATTCCTCACGGCGTTTCCATGTGGAAACACAATCGAAAACGCTGATGCAGCAGAAACAGGCAGAATTCCGTGAAGCTCGCATATCTCGATTGTTCCAGCGGAATCAGTGGTGATATGACGCTCGCAGCGTTAATCGACGCGGGTGTCGACGCCTCAGCGATACAATATGGCATCGCATCTTTGGGTTTGGATGGAATCCACTTGAAGGTCTCGCAAACGATCCGTTGCGGGTTTCGTGCGACGTACGTTAAAGTCGAACACCCGCCACAGCATACACATCGTAATTTGCATGATATTTTCGCGATTATTGATCGCGGGAGCGAACTTTCAGAAAAGCAAAAAGCGAGAGCCAAAGATCTTTTCACGACGATCGGCCGCGCCGAGGCTCGCGTGCATGGCTTGGGCCTCGATCAAATACAGTTTCACGAAGTCGGCGCAATCGATTCCATTGTGGACATCGTCGGTGCCGCCATTGGGTGGGATCTATTGGGTGCGGACAGCATCATGTCGAGTCCCATTCCGCCCGGCCGAGGTTATGTGCACATTGCCCACGGAGTCTGTCCGATTCCAGCACCCGGTACCGCGGAATTGCTGAAGGGCTTGCCCCTGGCCGATGTCCCGATCAATGCGGAATTAACGACTCCTACTGGCGCCGCGATTGTCCAATGTCTGGCTGACCGATTTGGCCCCTTGCCCGCGATGACGATCCGGCAGATTGGCTATGGTGCCGGTACGAAAGATTTTCCTGATCGAGCCAATATCCTGCGGCTTTTTGTCGGTGATCTGGCGGAATCCCCTGATGTTGACGAAGTCCTGTTGCTCGAAACAAATCTGGATGACGTGTCGGGTGAGATTTTAGGATATACGAAACAAAAACTCTTGAGCGCCGGTGCTCTGGACGTCTTCGCCACGGCGATTCAAATGAAGAAGGATCGTCCGGGCACACTGTTGAGTGTCTTGTGCCGACCGTCGGACCAATCACGGCTTGAACAGCTGATTTTTGATGAAACAGGCACATTTGGAATTCGTCAAACTCGCCTGTTGCGATCCAAACGACGGCGGCAAGCTCACAATGTGGAAACACCCTGGGGCACTGTCGCAGGAAAACTCGGATGGTTTTCCGGAGGAGTGCCGGTGTTCACTCCAGAATTCGACAGTTGCGCTGCCGTTGCTCAGCAACACGGGGTCACGCTACGAGATGTCTATCGGGCAGCCGAGAGTGCCTGGATGCTCGAATCGGTTCCGAAATCTCCGGCGATTCCGGTCTCGGCGGAAGCACCGCGGCATGATCATGACCACGACCATTAATCAGGTGGCCCTTTGGTTATAACTCTTTGACTTGATGCCGTGCGAGATTTTCGGACCCAGATTCTCATGTCGCAAAGGCTGCCAAGACTTGGCAACGGTCCCAAAACGAAGCGGACCGCCCCAATCTTTGGACGAGAATACCGACAGTAATCAGTCTTGGCGTCCCGCTGTCTCGTGTGACAACAGAACGCATTATGCCGTTTCGATTAACGGCGCCGCACCGGCGATCAGGGGCCATTTTGAACCATCTGCCAGCGTCAACTCGGTGCTCGGATCGATGCCCAGCGCAGCGTAGATTGTCGCCACAAGCTCCGCGGGTTGGATCGGCCGTTCTTGTGGATGAGCACCATCCGCGTCACTTGATCCCAAAACCTGGCCACCAGGAAAGCCGCAACCGGCGATCAGGGCTGAAAAGACTTTGGTCCAATGGTCTCGGCCCCCATGCCGATTCAATTTCGGCGTGCGTCCCATTTCCCCAACCGCGACCACCAGAGTCGATTCTAATAGACCACGTTGATGCAGATCTTCCAGCAGGGCCGACAAACCCGTGTCAAAGTGGGGGCAAACCGTGTCCCGATAATCCGAAAATCGAGTCGGTGCCAGTGGCGCCACGGCATGGCAATCCCAAGTCACCCGATTCGCCAGACTGTCAAACATATTGATCGTGACGAACGGCACGCCCTGTTCAACGAGCCTTCTGGCGGCGAGACAATTTCGACCAAACTCGCTGGATCCATATTTCAGACGGATCGCGGCGGTCTCGGTTCCGAGGTCGGAAACGGCCTGCCAGGCTCGTTCTTCGGGCGATTCACCGGCGACGACCGGGTGATGTTCCGGAAGAATTCGCAGTGTTCGCGGCTCCCATTCCTGACCAAGAACGCCGCCGGTCTGTCCGCGACCGGTCTGGACTCCGGTGTGATCCAGGAGTGCGGGAAGGACAACGTGCGGTGCCAGATTTCCGCGATAAGCCGCACGGCTGGCGACGACGGCTCCGATTGAGGGAGGAACACGGCGTTTGTGAGTCAATCCACCGGTTTGAATCAGCTGCAAACCGGTTTCGTGGATCGGCGCTCCGTGATGCGTCAAGGACCGCAGGAGCGAGAACATTTCCGCCCGCTGCGACAAATGGGGCAGCGTCTCGCTCAGCCACAATCCCGGTACTGTTGTCGCCACAGGAAGAAAGGGGCCGCGAATTGAGGAATTGGCTTCCGGTTTCGGGTCGAATGTTTCAAATTGGCTGGGTCCGCCAGTCAGGACGATGAAAATACAACTTCGGCGACTGGATGGAACATGATGGGCAGAAGCAGCATCGGCAAATGACAATCCCCAGACTCCCAATCCCCCTGCGCTTCCGTAGCGCAGGAACTCACGCCGCGAGACGGCACTCGTTCGGGGATGCTGTGACGAACCAAACTGGGCTTTCATGATGATCGAGATGCTTTCCGATTCTCGGCACGGTGTGACTATCTCAACTTCGCGCGATGAGCCTGGTACATTCCGAACGATGATGACGCATGATCGATGTGCCAACCACTCCCGCGAGAAGAATAACCCTGTTGATTATTCGACGTATGGCAACCCCTGTCTCTTTGCTGATGATGTTCCAATGATGGACTTCGTTCTGCATGCCCGCCAATAAAGGCAAAGCCGGCAGTTTCTACGCCACAAGCCTATTCTACCAAATCGTCCGTATTGAATCAGTCCCTGCAAGTCACCGAGGATTCAAGCTCCACCTCAGGTTGATGCTTTTTCTGCGTTTGGGTTCGTCAATTCGGACTCAGGCCCGCATCTTGGCTTATACTTGCATGTTGACGATTCGAAACATCGAATTCCAGTCTGTCTTCAATTGTTGCGGAATTTCGCCAGACCAGCAGAGTATTTCATGACCGATTATGAAACCCATTTGGCAGGCTTGTTTCGAATCGAACCCCGCGTTTTCGGCGATCAGCGCGGTTTTTTCCTCGAGACCTTTCAACAGCGCCGGTTCGAAGCGGCGGGGTTATCCGGGAATTTCATCCAGGACAATCAGTCACGTTCACAACGCGGCACATTACGCGGCCTGCATTTCCAGTTGCCTCGGACTCAGGCGAAGCTGGTCTTTGTGATCCGGGGCGAAATCTGGGACGTCGCAGTGGATGTCCGAAAGAGTTCTCCGACATTCGGGCAGTGGTACGGCGTGACGCTCAGTGAAACCAACCACTGGCAACTCTATATTCCAGAAGGCTTTGCACACGGCTTTTGTGTCGTCAGCGAAACGGCCGATGTGGTTTACAAATGCACTGACTATTATGCTCCGGATTGTGAAAAGTCGCTGAAGTGGGATGATCCAGACCTCGCAATTCCCTGGCCCGTGACCGATCCATTGCTGTCAGCGAAAGACCAGCAAGGCAAGCGGCTAGCGGAACTCGAGTGTTGTCCCTAACGGCCGCGGTACGACAGGTTTTCAACCTGTCCGTTTGTCTGTGGGCGGACAGGTTGAAAACCTGTCCTACGTCACTCGACGAGACTCGCCTACAATCCTTTTACCGAGTGCGGCACGCGTTCGACGTTGTTCGCGTTGTCCGTCGCAATCGCGGTAATCTTTCCATCGGTCAGGTCTTTCGGGAGTACCACTTCCCATTCGGCGAAATTCGCACGCAGCGATTTGGCTTGAGAACCGTTGACGTTGACCTCACGGATCCCGCCGTTATCCTCAGCCACACCCCGAACATGCCAGCCGTCTGCCGATTTCCAGATTTGCGTGATAATGGTTGCAGGGGGCAGATCATCGACCGGGTTCAGTAACTCTGGGAATTTCACATCGTGAACTTCAACGACTCGCGATTCATCACCGGTCAATGGCGGATCCGCCTTGTAGTTCGCAGCGTCACTCGCCTTAAGTTCTCCTGACCGGACACTCACCACTTTCGCATGCCGTCCAGCCC
>JAQGHT010000992.1 GCA_028291565.1 Planctomycetaceae bacterium
TTTTCTTCAGCACTCCGATTTCTGAGTTTTTCTTCCCGAGAAACTTTTGGGGTGACTCCCGAATCTGGATTTGAGTATGCTCCCCTGGTCGGCTTCAACTTTTTCAAATCCTTCGGGTTGAGAGTCTCATCAATGTTGAAAATAGGGAATTCCCAACGCATGCAGAACGGCTTGACAGGCTGGAAACTTCTGACCGACGCATCGACCACGACCACATTTTCATGCTCGTGCTGCCTCATAATCAGGTGGGTATCTGGCGCTCGGGCCTGTGCTCCAGCTCCTGACCCCACATCGGTAACGGACTTTTCAGACTGACTCCCCTTTGATGAGTGATGCACACAAATAAACGCACAACCTTGCTTGTGGGCGACGGAGTCAATCAGGTTGTAGAGTTGAGTGACATCGCCGTTGCTGTTTTCGTCGGAATCACACGGCTGCAATCGATACCACGCATCCAGGATGACCATGTCGAAAGATCCTGGTGGAAGTTCTAAGAGGAATGCAGAGAGCCCATTAAGGTCTATCAGATTGCCGCGAAGGGTGACTACGGAAAGATTCTCAGACCAGTCTTCTTCCTTTAGCCCCATCGCCATTGCAACCTTGGGAAGGCGATGTGCGAGAGTTTCGGGATGCAATTCGTTATCGCACAACAACACCTTTCCGCGCCTTGTATGAAACTTTCCAAGCCATTTCAAACCCGCCGCGATTGTCAGGGCCATCGCCAGGACAAACCAAGACTTTCCGAACTTGGGAGCGCTAATAACATTCATGACTTCACCCATGCGAAGCCAAAAGTCAATGATGTAAGGTCGCAGCTTAGGGTATCCATATACCAGTTCACTGGCCTTGCGGATGGAAATCTTCGCCGGGCCTAGTGCTACAGATCGGCCGTCTGTGAATTTCAGTTCGCTCCGTAATATCTCGGTGGTGTATTCGTTCCCCTCTTTTGAGACGAAATGGATCATGACCTTTTCGCCGCCGTTGTCAGACTCGACGGTACCGATGTTGTCGCGGTCCCCGCATAAGACTCGGGTGCCGATCTTGAGAATCGACACGGGCGATGCAATGATAGGTGTGGTGGTCGCTGGCTTGGTACCATAGCCCTGCTCTCGGAGTGCCGCCGCTGCCGCCTTGAAGTCGCCGGAGTGTTCAAGCAGGGTATAAACAGCAAACGCAGTGTATGCTTTGTCCGAATCAAATGGATCGACGTTTGAACTGAACACATAGAAGATTCCATTTTTGAGCGTCGCGCTTAGCCCAGTGTCCTTTCCGGGCCTGCGCCAGTATTCATTTTCACCCTCACGGGTAAGTGTCCAGCCGTGTCGCTGGAGCAACGAACGAACATCGCCACGATTGTTGTAGTCGTCGCCGGGCCGATCGCTATGCGTGCTTTCGACTGGAGTGCTGACAACTTTCGGCAGAACCTCATTGAGCGCCTTTGCGGCTTCAATCAGGGTTGCGCGTTCGGCTTCGGTCAATACTGGGATTTTGGAAAATGAACCCGACTCCAGATCGTAGCCAGGACTTGGAGCGCAAAGGAATACTCCACCTTCCCCACGGGTTTCGATAAGAGTGATTGTTGTTTCGTACTGACCGTTAACTAACTTTGGGGTGACCTTCTTTCCACAGTACTCAATAGGATCATCGCTGTCGGACGGGATAGCTCTCTGCGCCAATTTCAGATTGCCGGGAATCTCAGATTTACAGCGATAGATGACATGCTTACCGCCAGACTGCGACCGCTCAATCACGAGTCGATCCAATAACCCAGGACGTTCCGCTTCAACGAGTTCTCGCCATGCTGGATAGAGTTCGGCCTTGAAGTCGAAATCCATCATCTCCAAATTGCCTGAGACTTTCCCGGTAACAATGCAGATTGGACGATCATGTCTGTACCACAATATCTTTCTAATGTTTGACGGCAGTCGAGTTTGATATTCCTCCCACCCGGGCAAGTCCGGTTTCTTGGCGGTGCGACAAGCTGGCAGGACGCACAACCCCGCGTCAGAATATTCTTTGGCGATAATGGCCGTTTTGGTTGGGGCGGGTACTGAGGCGATAGTGCTCATCGTGCCACCCCCGCGTCCAAATTCAAGCTAGATTCACTTTGCTTTCCCAGCGACGCCAGCATCGTCCGGACTGTCGCTCTTTCGGCATCCTCAACCAGAATCAGTGCGTTCCACTGCTCGGTATCAATGTGCTCATCAATCGCACTCTCGACACGCCTCCGCAACTCTGAAGGCGGAATCGCATCAATTTCGGCGCCAGCGTTTCCGTACTTCTCAATAAACGCCGCAGCTCGGTTGTCTGATTCCTTGACCGGCAGCTTGATTAGCTTGAACTCTTCGAAGTCGGCAGGTCGAACACCGAGACGTTTCCACATGACGGCATTGCTGATATCACTCTCGCCCAAGTGTCCGTACTTCTCAAAGTCGTACACATACCGACCGGAGTATCGCTGGAGCTTTTCGCGGAGGTCGCGTTCCAGGTCATATCCAGACGGATCATGGTCACCGAGATAGTAGGCGAAAATCGGCTTTTGAATTTCAGCCCACTGATCAGCTATCTCGCCAGCGAATGAAACACTCGAATAGCCACGGCACACATGCAAGGCCACGTCATTTGCGTACGTGACCGGCTGAATTGTGCCAGCAATTGCGTCTTTCTCCACGAACACACACACGTAAGCCGACATGTTCGACCAGTAGTTCTTGCGGTATGCCCGAGAGACTGTATCGCTAAAATCTTCCAGGCCACTCCACGAGTTCGGCTTCAGCGTGTCACGAACGTGGTCGACAATCCAGCGTCGACTGACGATTCCCTCTTCGCGAGCCCGCACCATGAGCGTACCGAGTCGTTGATACCCTGCTGGCGTATTATCCATGTGGCCAGCAGAAATGAGGCGGTAGAACAACTGCCGCAGCGTGCAGGGTTGTTCCGCGTCGAGAATCGCGGTTGCGGCAGCCAGGAGTGAGGTATTTTTGGCGTAGGTCTTCAAGATGAGACCTCGCAGTTCCGGAAACTCAATCTAGCTTCAGTTTGCAAATGGGGATTAAATCCGCACCATTTGCAGTTTTCAGGCATCATGCCCATCGGTATAATATCCTTGATTGTTCGTTGCAGTTCCGCCGGTCAGGAGTAGTGACCTTGACCGGCCGTAAGTGTCAGTTGCTTGCCGTAAGTGTTCGTGTTCGAATCAGACAAGACCCGCGTGCGTGTGGTATGCGGGTCTTGTCGTTCTTTGACACGGTGATCTTGATCTACTCACCATCGCAGCCAGCACCGACGCCGCACTCGGCGAGTTTCCGCATTGCCGCACGACCTTCCCGCTGACGATGCGACGGCGTGACCGATGGCTCTGGTCTCCGGTCGACATTCTGGGCGGCGTAGAATCTCTGGACTGCTTGTACCGATGTCCATTTTCTCCCCCCGATGGTCAATGATTCCAATACGACCGCCGGGTCTCCAACTCCCTGCAGTGCCCATCGATATCGTGTCGGCCTGGACGGGTTGCCGATGATTTTCACGGTGTCGAGTGGTTCCATTTGTTCTGTTTTGACATCAATCATTTTCTGAATCTCCTTGTGACGGCTGCGTGTGATCAACCTGCATCAACGTGATTCATTTTGCTAAAAAAAAAAGGCCCGTCCAGATGTGGAACGGGCCTTTAAAAGTGATTGCCGGATAACGCCACTTGACGCCGGTTGTTGCCGCTAATTAGACGATTCTTTGTATGCTGGAATGTATTTCAAGACCCATGTCCACAAGAGTTGACACGATCGTTGGTTTGGCTTGCCGTTGCTTCCGATTACATATTTGACGCAAGTCGGGTTATCGCGACGGCGGCCTTTGAATGTTGTCTCGCTGACTTCAAACAGTTTCACCCATTCGGCAATTGTGCGTAATACAGTCCATTCAGGATGAGGATGAATCGCTGGTTGAGTGTGTTTCACACGCGCCAATTCGGCCTGGATTTTTCTATGCGTCAACGTATATTCTGTTTCGCACCAAGTATCCCACTTTGATTGATCAAAAGTGTATTGGTCGCAGAATTTTGATGGATGTTCGCCTATTCGATCAACTGTCTTCGGAGAGAACTCCCAGTAGATTCGGCAGATTCCTTCATATTGATTTCTGGCACTCAGCAGTAATTCGCCATGCGTCGAAGGAATCGTTGTTGCAACTGCGTCAAATGCATCAAAATCGCCTCTGGTTTCCGCTGGGGCGAGCACCTTGAGAATCAATTCCAAGCCTATCATATGTTGTATGAATGGCATATCTTCCCACGGTTTTGGTGAATGATTCAAACGATACTGATGGTCTCCGTTGTGAAGCCATATCCCAATGTATCGAGCATGCTCCCACGCGCTTTTGACAAGTTCCGAAAGGGTCTTGTAGTCGTCGATTGATCGTGGAGCTGACAGAGACTCAGGAATGTACACATCGCAGCAATTCGGATTCTTGTCACGAAGTGCGTTGTATTGTTCTCGAAGTTCGTTGAAAGAAAGTTCTTCCATGATTTGGGTCTCCTGAAGACACCATCCTGAATCGAAAGAAACGCGGGGAAAGCCGGTCAGGAAGTCCGGCCTTTTCAGGGATCAGCCTATCCCCGCGTAGTCGCATCATATCACATCTGGCACACAAACCCCACCCACCATCAACCAGCATCCCTTGCGTACATTATCGAATCCTTCAGATCCAAGTGCGCATAACCCTGAGTCGTCGCCGCGTCCGAGTGCCCTAACATCTGTTGCGTAGTGTCCAGATTCGTATCCTTGCGGCACTGGCTGGCGAAGTTGTGTCGAAGCCAGTGCGCTGTCCACCGCTTGATTTTCAACTTGATGCACGCGACTCGGATTGCCAGGGAGTAGGATTCGCGGGTGAGGTCAAACAGCTTGCGTTCCGGGTCTGCATGGATGTAACGGCGCAGGATCAACTGGGACTGAGGGCCGAACACCAACACGCGTTCCTTGCCCTTATGAATCATCTTGTGATCGTCCAGTTTGACGAACCAAACGCCTTGGTCCTGGTACGTGGTCTGATCAATCATGCCAGACGTCAACATGCACAACTCGCCGGGCCGGGCTCCGCAGAGGAGTTGCAAATCGATCATGTCACGTGTGCGTTGGGGAACGACCGCGCGAACGGCATCGATCGATTCGCGAGGTACAACACTCCGAGGCTCATGATCTATCGCTTCAGTTCGGCCGGCCATCAACGGCGCGACGCATGCGAGCCTTGCATTGACTGCCGCATCGACCAGTTCGTTCTCACTTCCCCACTTGAAGCACCGGCGGATTCGACCGACACAACCGTTGATGAACTTGCGACACATGCGGCCGCTGTCGACCATAGATTGCCGCACGGTCTTGAGTTTCAACGCCCCGAATTCGTTCGCGGGAATCAGGCCAAACGTCTTGGTGAGATGCGTGAGGGCAGACTTAATGCAGGAGACTTCGTGGGTCTGGGCGCCATTTTTGACGTAGTAGGTTTCGGCGTGCTGCAAATACGCCAACGCGAGCGCCGCGACGGTCAGCCCTGGATCATCGTCGCCAGTCTTCTTCAACGGATCAATCGGAGCGCCTGACGCATGTTGCGAAATGAGCTTGCCGTACTCGATTCGCGATTCCTCAGAACCGTATGGCCCCAAATAGAAATCGTGCCCGTCAATACGTACGCGGGCCTGTCCCGACGCCTTGTGAAGCAGATAGCTCGGGAGTTTCTTTTGGCGCGCAGATTTCCCTGGATTGGTCATAATGCGGGAACCTTTCAAGAAATGTGGTAAACTTACCACGCCACTTTCAGGTTTTTCGCCGCACTGCAGACCAACTGCAGGTAACGCAAATCGTTTCAGCGTCTCAACTTATGCGAGTGACAGGAATCGAACCTGCACGGGTCTCCCCACCAGATCCTAAG
>JAQGHT010001054.1 GCA_028291565.1 Planctomycetaceae bacterium
CGCAGCCCGCAATGATCACTTTGCATGGCACAGAGTTGCCGCCCGTTCGATTTGATCGGGAAACCGTGATCTTGGGTCGAGTCACGAACAGCCCGAAAATCAAGGTCCGGTTGTTAGGATCGTTGAGCGGGGAGCCGCAAGATTATTCGTGGAATCTTGAATCGGAAAAGCTAGGTGGATCCACGGCCTTCGTACTTCAAGCCTGGAAAATGGCCGAGTCGACAGATGTCGTGGTCATGCCACTGGCGGGGCGGAAATTATTGTTGAAGAGCCATGCGGAACTGCAAACACACTTGAATGAGCTCGCTGATGCCGGGGCGGTGCATTTGCAACGCCGGAATCTGCAACAGGCCGATCAATTCGCCCAGTCGCTGCAAATGCTTGATCCCAATAATGATCGAGCTCGCAAGATCCTGACATTGTCCAACAAATTGCGCATCCAGCCAGTCAAACGCCAACGCCTGGTTGCTCTGGCCGACCCGGCAGATGAGAAGCCCACGCCCGAAGCGACTCCCGCTGCCGAAGATAAAACTGCGGAAGAAAAAGCTGATGAGAAACCGGCCGATGGTGCGAAACCGGCGGCTGAAGACAAACCTGCCGCGGATGTCGGAGCGGTCGCTCCGCCCGTTGATGACGAAGGCGCAGCAAAGACGGCACCGATACCAATGCCCGACGGAATTCCGCTGGATTCTGCTGATCGATCCGACCCCAAGCGGAATTCGTTGCTGGAAGAATTGAACGCCCGGCAGCAGATTCGGATTCAAGAGCTGACGGCTGAAGTCAACCGGGTCGTGGACGATTCCAACACGCTGGCGAAAACAGACTTCGAAAACGCGCTCGCGATGCTCAAGGATCTCCATGACGTCGTTCAAGCGGCGGTGGAATTGCCAGAGTCGATTCGCCTGCCGTTACGCCGCAAGCTCGATCGGGCATTGCAAAAGCTTGAGAACGACAATGAAGTGAATGTGCAGAAGGCAGCCGCATTGCGAACAAAGCAATCGCAATTGGAATCTCGCAAGAAACTGATGGATCAGGCTCAACGCGACGAAGAGCGGATGCAGCAGTTGATTGAACGGGTCCGGGCTTTGATCATTCGGGGCACGAAAGGCGAAGCGGAAGCATTCGAGGAAGCGGAAGAATATTCGCGTATTGCGGTCGAACTCGACCCTTACAATTACGTTCCAAATCTGGATGTGTTCAATTCTGAAGCCTATGGTGCTTTGGACCAGGCGCGCCGCATGCGAGCTTTACGGGCGGACAAGTTCCTGGCAACGACATACGAAGTGGAACGGGCACATGTGCCGTATCCGGACAATATCCCAATTCTGTGGCCCAGCGCAGAACGATGGCGAGAAATCACAATCAAACGTGAGAAATGGAAGTCCGTGGATGTCAGAAGCTACAGCAAGCAAGAAGAGAAAATCGTCTTGGCACTCGGTAAGCCGATGAAAGAGAAATTCGACTTCGTCGATGCGACGTTGGAAGACGTCCGAAATAAATTGATGGAAGTCTACGAGATCAATGTGATCATCGATAAGGTCAAACTGGAAGAAGAAACGATCGCCACCGACACCGCAGACATCAATATGGTGATCAGCGACATCACTTTGAAAAATGCTCTGAAGCTGTTGCTGGAGCCGAAGAATTTGACTTACGTGATTCAAGACGAAGTTCTGAAAATCACTACCAAAGCCGATGGCACTTTGAAAAAGCCAATTCTGGCCTACTATGCAGGCGACCTTGTGACACCAATTAATCCGTTGTTCGGACAAGGCGGAAGTGGCGCAGGCGGTCGAGCTGGCGGTGGTGGGCAGATGAACGGCGGCGGCATGGGGGGCGGCGGCATGGGTGGTATGGGCGGCGGCATGGGCGGAATGGGTGGTGGTGGCATGGGTGGAATGGGTGGTGGTGGTATGGGAATGGGCGGCGGTGTGTTCAATATCCCGCCAATGAAGATGCCCGCCAAGCCGCTCAAGAATGGCCTGCAAGCTCAGCCGGAAGTTCAGCCGAAGCCCGCCAGGCCAGAGCCGGCTGGCGAAGTGCTGCAGTCCTCAGTTCGTTATTCTGGGCAAGCGTTCGCGCAGATCAAGGATGAAGGGGGTGCGTTGAACGGGAGTTCGGTGAAGGCACTCAAAAAAAAAATAGCGAACGCACTGTAAAACCAGAAGAGAAGGAAGTTCCACCGAAATCCAAGGCGCCAGTCAGTGCTGGTGGTCCTGGGACAAAACCAGCAAATTCAAAGACGCCACAGCTTCCGTCCAAGACAGGGGCTGCGGCGTCTGTCGTTCCTAATGCGGCCCCCAAGAAGGCACTTCCAGATCTGCCGTTAGATCTTCCGACTCCCGATTTGAAAGCGGGATGGCGCGAGTTCTTCAAGAAGAATACTCCCGACCCGGAGCAAGTGGCCCGGCTGGTTGTGCAACTCCATGATGCCAAGCGTGACGCGGATGTCGTCGCTGTGTTGGAAGCCGCGATTCTCAACGGACAATCGCAGTCCTGGATGTACGAAGTTCTGGCACTGGCGATGCAAGTCACCGGACGGCCGCAGGCTGACATTGAGCGAGTTCTGCTGTCCGCTGTGGATTTCTCCGCAGTCGACGTGCCCAATATGCTGCTGTCCGCAGCCTACTTGAGCAAGTTCGGTCTGAATTCCCGGGCTCTCAGTCTCTATCGGCAAGCGACACAGTTGTCGCCGTCGCATCCCGAAGCCTACCTGCTGGGCTTGAAACTCGCGCGGGAAGCCAAGGACGTGGACGCCATCGAATGGGCCGCGGCGGGCATTCTGACCCAGGCTTGGGGAAAGGATCACGAAGAGCTGCATCGTCTCGCGGATGAGGCCGTCGCCGAGGGGCAGCAATTGCTGAAAAATCCAGCCTCGAAGGAGCGGCTGGTGCAATTTCAGACAGCGATCGCGAACGCGCGACAGCGTGATCTGGTCCTGAAATTGACCTGGAATGGCAATGCGGACCTGGATTTGATGGTGGAAGAACCCTTCGGAACGATTTGTTCTCGCCAGACTAAGTTTTCACGTGGTGGCGGGGTACTGGTTCATGACGGGTTCGGCCCCAAGGCCCAGAATGCGTACGAGCTTTACGTCTGTCCCGTCGCCGCGCCCGGTAAGTACAAAGTGACGATCCATCATGTCGTCGGGGATGTCGTGGCGAAGCAAGCCAAGTTGACCATCATACGTCACCAGGGAACTCAGGAAGAAACCACGTTCGAACAAGTTGTCACGCTGGTGGGAGTTGACACAATATTGACTTTGGGGTTGAAGTCAGGACGACGTACGGACCTGGAGGCGGACGTTCCAGTGGCGATCAGGCCAAGAGTTGTTGAACCAGATCGGTTCAAAGTTGCGAGCGAAATCAGACAGGCCGGATATACCGCTGAAGATCGGGCCCGGCAAATCAAAGTGGCTCGCCAGGCCGAAGTCCGGCGGCGTGAAGTCTTGTTCCAGAATATCGGTGGGTTCCAGGCCGGGTTCCAACCGGTCGTTCAGAATTTCACTGAAGGCGTGAAAATGAGCGCTATGGCCGTGGTTTCGCCAGACCGCCGGTATGTCCGGCTGAGCCTCGCGCCAGCATTTACTTCGATTACCGACATCTTCACCTTTACATTCGCGGGCAGTGGGAACGTGAATCAAGCGGGAGGAAAAAATTGATTTGAGGGTGTCATAAAGCATCCGCCCAACCTTTTCGCACCGAGAGCGGCCGAAATCTGAGATTTGAGAGAAGACAACTGGAATCCCGAGCTGTTTTCAGTCGAGTAGAGGAGAGGAAACCCGCGTTCGTTGGGGCAGCTGCGATTTCAGGCGGCTCGTGGACGTCGCGGAAAATCAGCAAGGAGCCGTCGATGAAGCTGCAACAGTGGGAAGCAACCATTCAACAAATGGTCGAAGAATGCAATCTGGAATCCAAGGATTCAGGCAAATACAAGGTCTTGACTGCCTGGCGCGCGAAGCTGGCGCTGGCACCTCACAACCTGCAGCCATTTCAAATTGACGAAATCGTGCGAAAGGTGCGGGAAAAGTTCATGAATGTCAGCCCGCAATCCGGCGGCAATGTCGTTATGCGGCCTCATTTCGTGCCAAGTTCCAGCGCCGCGGTTCAGCAATAGCCGCAGGGGAAATCCACTGAGTTGGAATCGCTTGCGGACTGGCCCGTGAGTTTGGGCACTTGCCCATTCCGCGCCAAAAGGCATTGTAAGTCGCCGGTCAGCACGGCGTTCAGCCACTATTGGATAAGCAAAATCAACACATTGCGATCATACCACTGGGCTTGGTAAATCGTTCTAGACGAAGGTCCGTAATGTGTTGAAGTCCTGATATGTGGTTCTTTTAAGCGCAGACTGTGTGCTGACGTTGCAGCGGAGATTTGCCAAAAAATCCCGATTACGTATTGGGGGCTAGGTGATCCGGCGAATTTGACGAAACCGGGTATGCAGGTGGATTGGGCGGAACCGGCAGAACGACGGGCTGGGCGGCCATAATTGGTGCAGTCATTGCTGGGCCAGACGGAGTAACAGGCAGTGGTCCCGAATTGGGAACCGCAGTCTGGGCTATGACTTGGGGCGATTGAGCGGGCGATGTCTCTGCGGGTCGAGACGCATTCCCGATTCGCCCGACCGCTAATCCTATCAGGAATAAAACAACTCCAGAGCAAAAGAATCCGGCAACCCAGAGATACGCCGTGTCGCTACCGTTATGATTTCGTAAATATAAGTAGTAGATCACCATCCAGACCGAAATCAGCGATCCAAGCGTGATATAAATCAATGAAGTTGTTGCCGACGTCGCCTGTTTCGTCTCCCCCAGCATCGTGATTCTCCCCAAGTAGCAGGTCAATTTGAGTGCGCAGTCCAATTGCGTTGTGCCCTTGGGTGCAAACGACGCGCCAATATCCCGCATACCGAGTGAGATTGATCCAATCACCATTCTGGTGACTTAATGCGCCGCATTTCAAAATTGCCGGCTTGATTGAATTGCGCCAATTCTTGCCTGGTTCGAATCAGACTCATAGGGAATTGTGGCTGTATGGAATTTCCCTGTCGTCGTTTGACCTGAGCACCGGACAATCGATTTAGATCTCACCAAAGCGGTAGCGGGAATCAGACAAAAAGCAGATCGCGAAGCGATTGCCACTTCAAACTTGTGCTTCGGGCTGGTGGTTGCCTTGGCAGGCTGGCCGGCATCGGCACCATGAAGCCACTCCTGAAATCGATTATAGACTCCCGAGTTGTGCACTTCTTCTGCTGTGCGCAACAAAGTCGGCGGAGCGAACACACAAACCACCAATTTCAGTTGCGAATTGGAATGGCGTCGAAAATACAATTCCAGGATCGCTGCATGCCCACGAGTTGACAAGGAGCCAACAGTTCCCAGATTCCAGACCGTCAACCCTGTTTGCTCTGTGATGCAACCGGGAACGACACCCATGAGACAGGAACTGTCGCCGCACTGACACAGAGGTCACAATTCACGGAATTGCAGGATCGAAATACCGGGCACCACAGCGTGATTCGGCATTTCCGAGGTCGTCGGTTGATTTGACGTCCAGCTGACGTATCGCTTCCGCCGCGCAGGAGCTGCGGATCTCGCGAAACATGTTTCTGAGTTCGACCGCCATTCCTTCCGTCCTGACCCAGTTGTGAGTGGAAATCCAAGCTTGACTGATCGGCAGACGCCGTGCGAAACCTTCGTCGGTTGGTTCCTCCGTCGATGCAAACCAGTCGGAATAGAGCAGTGTTCCGAAAACATCTGGAAGCTTCAGAGCGGCGGCTTCGATCCGCTGCGTGTATTCCAACCAGGCGCAATTCACGAGAGGATTTGGACTTTGCTTCGCCGCAACGAGCAGTGACGTTTCGATGATGTCATCAATAAAGTGACGTTCGAGCGGTGTGGCGTGTGCCGCTCCATGATAACCAAATCGACATGCTCGCAGCTCGGTACGCACACCATCGTGATTCACTCCATCCAACGGTACGGAATCGTAATTGACATGCGCGAATCCCTTGCTCATCAACCTGGAGAGTCGCGTCCCGCGCGGAATGATCATTGGTAGATTGATGAATTGTTGGGCAAAAAGAAGATATCGGACGTCTGGCCCCAGGTAGCCCGAAAACGACAGGTGCAACGCCATGTCGACTGGCTCTGAAAACAGACCGAGTTGCTCGAGGATCAACGGCAACAGGACCTGCGGTTGGTATGAGCGCGACGGAGGAAATGCCACTTCCACCATCGTTCGGTACTCGGGGCGGCGCGGCGAAGGAACTCCCATGGCGCGTAGCGCCTGCTTCCAGGCCAGAGATTCCGTTTCACGTCGCGCCGAGAAAGGAATCTGGACCTCGATTCCAACAGGACAAAGGATTCCGCTCAGTCTCTCTTCGAGCGTAAATAATGGCTTGATGCAGTCATCACGTCCAACGGCTTTCAGCAGACGCGCGGCTGCCGATGCTCCGGGCGATGGGGCATCAAGGTACCCGCGCGTCGCAGTCAACTGTTGTACGGTCAGGACTCGATATTTCAATTCGGGGGCGTCAGCGTCGTGTTCCACTGGAAACTTCCAATGACTGGGAACGACCCACCGTCGATCCGCGCGTCGCGCCCATCGCGATTTCAGGTAGTTCATCCGCTCGACTCGCAGGTTCGAATCGTGCGTGACCAGTACGCCGGCATGTTCGACCACAAATCGTCCCTGAAAGGCCTGTGGAACGCCAAATTGCTCCACCTCGCGAAGAGCATTGGAAATCAGAGTTTTCCGGCAAAAATCGAAGGGGGCATGTTTGCACAATGCGCGCCGATTGTTGTCGTACAGGCGCGGATGAAGTCGATTCTCGAATCTGTGCTGCAGCAGGCTCTGATGGTCCAAGCTGCGAACGGCACCACAGAGTGCGGAAATGTCCAAATCGTGATGTGGATCAAATACCAGATCGTCAATCGATGATTGGCCTGCCAGTATGGACAATAGTGTCGCAACAACTTGCTCCGTACGCTGTTCGAGCTGCCTCTGATCAGAATGGAGCATTATCGATGGTACGCACCATACCCCACACTCCAGAAGGGGCATCGCATCATTCAGATTGAGTCCCTCAATGTATCCAAACTGTTGAGCTAACGCGGGTGCCTGTTGCGGAAAGCGACTCGCCAAGTTGTAGAGAAACCTGGGGGTGAGCGACAATCCAAACGCAATGTCAGGAATTCTTCCCTGCTCAACGTACCACTGCATCAGCGAAGAAACCGTGGCCCAATCATGTGCGAAGCAACATTCAAATCGAATGTCACCATCTGCAAACCAGGGACTGATTTCACTGCAGCGTGAAGCAAAACAATGTGCGATTACTCGAGCTGCACTTCTGCGGACTGCTACGTCGGCTTGATCCAAAAGCGCGACCAAACTTTCAAAAACTGATAGCTGTCCGACAGCGGCGATCGCGCTCAAAGCGTCCAGAAATAGGGGAGACGGATTCGTGCCCGGAGTTAAAGCGGCAGTCAATTCGCTGCGATACGATTCTTGATCGAGTGTCGTTTTTAAATGTTCAGTGGCAAGGTAACGCTCCGCCCGTTGGGGAGAACCGAGCGACGCAACAATCGTTTCAGGGCTGAGATGATCGCGGATCGTCTGACTGAGACTGGTCACAATTTCATTGTTCGTTAGAGATCGGCGGTCGTTTGCATCGAGAAATTGCTTCGGTCACTCAAGAATTTGAGTGGAGTCAATTTCGATACGAGCATCTTCAGCCTCCAGTATGTCGCAAAGCCTGCCAGAACGGCAATTGTGTGATTGATCGTTCCATTTGGCAATTCAATGCTTTTGCGACTCGCATTTAAAAACATCTGCGAAATCTGCGTCATCTGTGGATTACAATTTGGCGATGCCGGACACTCATCCGAAGTCTCACGACTTCGGCTATGAGGAGGTAGGGTTCAAACGCGCCAGCGAATTTGGCTACGACGTAAACTGGTACATTACCCAAGTTTGAACCGGTCTTGATCTTCGATGTCCTCATCTCTTCGAGAAAAGCGGATTTGCACTTGGTGCGACCAATTCATCAAGATATAATCGATGGTTGATGTGTGCGTGCGGGTCGATCTGGTTCAGTCACAAGATGTCGGAGGTCATTGCGATGCGTGCAATTTCAGGCTCTCACCGATTCTGTGCTGGTGTTTCTCGCAGGGAATTGCTGACTTCGGGCTTGGCCGGCGTGATCGGCCTGTCACTGCCAGAGCTGCTGCGTTTGCAGGCGCAGGGTGCGGACTCGAGGCGGGCGCCGCGGAACAACTCGGTGATCTTCATCGAATTGGCTGGCGGGCCAACTCAGCATGAAACCTATGATCCTAAGCCCGACGCTCCCGCCGAATACCGTGGACCACTGACGGCGATCGAGACGAAACTGCCGGGGGTTTTCTTCAGCGAGTTGATGGTTGAGCAGGCACGCATCGCCGATAAGCTGTCGGTCATTCGTTCGATCACACACGACTCAGGAAGTCACAGTACGAGCAGCCATCTCACGCAAACGGGGTATTATTTGCGGAACGCTCAAAACCGTGAGAACGAAATGCCCAGTGCCGGTTCGATCACGGCCCGACTGCGTGGTTCATCTGAAACTGGAGTTCCCGCCTATGTTTCCATTCCCGCCAGCACGCGCTTCGGCAGGTCGGCGTGGCTGGGAAAGGGATACAATCCATTTGAGACGGTCAACAACGGAGACGTCGAAAACTTTCAAGTTCCCAACTTGACCATCAATCAGGGACTAACGAGTGATCGGCTGCAGGATCGCCGCACCTTGCTGACAGCATTTGATGCTTCGCGTAAACAGGTCGACAATGATGGCGTCGGAGAGGCGATGGATCAATTCACACGCCAGGCGTTTGAGCTGGTGACCGGACCGGCGGCGAGAAAGGCATTCAACCTGGAGGCGGAAGATCCGCGGATCCGTGCGCGATATGGCCGTGATGCGACCGGCCAAAATGTGTTGCTGGCTCGCCGGCTGGTCGAACACGGCGTGCCGTTCATCACGGTCAGGGTCAATGGTTGGGACGACCATTCGCGGATCGCCGAAGCGATGAAGGGCAAAGGCCCGTCATACGATCGAGCTGTCGCGGCGTTAGTGGATGATCTGTACGCCCGAGGATTAGACAAACAGGTACTTGTCGTGTGTATGGGCGAATTCGGGCGGACGCCGCGCGTGAATGCGAGTGGTGGGCGTGATCACTGGGGCCAGGTGATGAGTGTCGTCCTGGCTGGCGGCGGTTTGAAGACGGGGCAGATCATTGGCGCTTCGGACCGTTACGGCGCGATTCCTGTCGCACGTCCGTACCGACCAGAAAATGTGCTGGCGATGATCTATCGGCATCTGGACATCGACCCCGCGACCTCGTTCGTCGACAACTCAGGGCGTCCGCGGTTTATCCTGGAACGTCGCGAGTTGATCAGTGAATTGATTTAGGACGTGATCCAGGAAGCTGTCCTGTCACACCATGATCGAACCGAATACGCGGACAGCCGTTCGACATTTTCCACTGATCCCCGGCCATCCCGGATAATTCACCGCGGCATACAAGGCCGATGCGCAAGTTTTGAAGTTGCGATATTTCTATGGCACGACGTCACCACCGACCCGGGGCACCCTCTGGGGCCGGTGGAGCGCTGATTGGCAGGCTATAGCGGATTAACCTTGCACTTGCCTATTTCCCCCCCCTCGCCTCGGTACTTTGGAGATCGCCCAGCTTTGGAATTATTGTCTGGTAAGGCTTTATGGCAACGTAATAGCCATGCTTACGATTCGAAGTTGCTTTTTTTGATTTCTACCCCGAAGGGGGTTGCATAACAAAGCCCAGGGTTCGCCACGTACCCGTGGCGTACCCTGGGGGCTTGATTATCGAAGTCCTGTACCCTGAAAGGGTTCCACAATCCGACCGCGATTCTTGTGGAACCCTTTCAGGGTACGACGACTCAATTCTCGACATTCCCAGGGTACGCCACGATTACATGGCGAACCCTGGGCTTTGTTGTACAACCCCCTTCTGGGTAGTGAACAAAACTGCGTGTTCTCAAAAGCAATGGCGTTCCTTCCGATAAGCGTCTCGTGATCAACTATGACCATGCAAGACTTTCAAAGCTGGACGATCTCCGGAGGGCCACGGCGAGGAAGGATGTGTACACAATCCGCACCATTCATTGTTGATACGCTATCGTTCAGGACGCTATTTGTCCTTCCAGTCTACTCAATCCCGTAATTCTCCATTTTTCCTCGTTCTCGAAAAAAACGCGTCCTGACCACAGGGCAATTGGCGCCTTCTAGTCAGGCGTCCGAGCGGAAGATCCGGCGGACTGTGACTTTGCCGTTGATCGACAAACACGCGTTTTTGAAAGCGAGAAAGAGTATGTGGTCCCGCAATTGCTTGTTGATTCTGGTCGTGACATTGACATTCGTCGCGAATTCCTCTGCGGACGACGATGTCCGGTTTGTCATGAAGGGGCATTCTGGAGGCGCGACGAGCGTGGCATTTTCACCGGATGGAAAAATCCTTGCCGCCGGTTGCAATGATGGATCAGCCAAACTTTGGGATTTGGTATCCGGAAAGGAACTGCGACACTGGCAGGCCCATGACGGCACATATTGTCGCGTGAGTTTTAGCCCTGATGGCAAGACTTTGGCGACAGGCTGCGGGACGAAATTCCTCGGCAAAAGCGATTTGAGAATCCGCCTGTGGTCTGTTCCGTCGGGCAAGGAAATCGGATCGCTCACGGGGCATCAGGGAGGCGTCAACTCAATCGCGTTCTCGCCGGACGGAAAACTTCTGTTGTCGGGGAGCAATCCGATTCTCGGTGGTCAGCCCGGTGAGGCGCGGTTGTGGAATCTGGTAACGCTGAAAGAAATCGAGTCGCTAAAAGGGCACAAGGACGGCGTTGTGGCGGTCTCGTTTTCTCCAGATGGTAAAAGCTTCGCCACCGCGGAAGGCTTTTTTGGAAACGGAATTCACGTCTGGGAGACCGCAACTCGAAAAGAGCAATTCGCAGTCAGCGGAGTCTCTGAATTTGCGTTCTCACCAGACGGAAAAGAACTGGTTGGCCTGCGCGGAAACAGCGTGGTGTTCTTGAATTCATCCACTGGCAAAGAGAATGACGCCATTGCAAATGTTGACTCGAGCACCTATCGAATGGCGCTGTCGAAGGACGGAAAGCAGCTGGCCATTAGTGGAAAAGAGACACCGACGGCCGTCTGGGATATTAACAAAGCCAAGCAAAAGGCCGTCATCCACGACTATTTCCGGGACATCGTTGTCGGGCTTGCATTTTCACCTGATGGCAAGAGTTTGGCGACGGGAAGCCTGGATACTCGCGTCACGATCTGGGACGTTGAAAAGTTACCCAAGCCGGTAAAGAAGTGAACGATTTCAAATTGCCACTCTGGAAATTCAAAACCGAGTTCGTCCAACTCGAAGATGTTGTCCATCGGTTTTTGAAAGACCAACGTCTCCATTCCAGCTCATTGGAGGGCTGCGTCAAGCCACAGCACTCCAGGGTTTTGGAGTGCTGTGGCTCGACACCGCCCTCCATTTGATTGAAATAACGACCATCGAAGTTCGAAGTCGCGCTATTTAAAACCGCCGGTGTTATCAATCGGTTTTTGAAAGATCAACGTCTCCATTTCAGTTCAATGGAGGGCTGCGTCAAGCCGCAGCACTCCAGGGCCGGGAGTGCATTGGCTCGACACCGCCCTCCATTTGATTGAAATGACGACAAGCGAAGTTCAAAATCGCGATATTAAAAATCGCCGGTGTTATCGTTCGGTTTTTGAAAGTTCAGCGTCTCCATTCCAGTACAATGGAGGGCTGCGTCAAGCCGCAGCACTCCAAGGCCCTGGAGTGCTGTGGCTCGACACACCGCCCTCCATTTGATTGAAATCGCGACTCTCGAAGTCTATTGTGATGAAAGCAAAAAATGCTTCCAACCTGGTCCCACGGATCAAGGCGCGCACGCATCGTCGCCTTGTCGATCGTGTTGATGATTTCCTTCTCTCAGACGGGTTTTGCTGTCGCACCCGAATTCGTGTCTGACCGTGAGCTTGCTGAAAGTCCAGTGATTGTTGTTGCCAAGTGGAACGGCGCTCCGTGGAAGAAGAACAGCCTGATTGTCGAAGATCAGATGAAAGGATACGAATTCACCACGGAAATCGAAGTGCAGCGGGTTATCAAGGGGGACATCGCGCTGGGGAAACACTCCAACTTAGTGAGAATCACCAACCATTGTTTTCCCTTTGATGTTGAGACCAGTCGCAAAGCATGGGCGACTGCGAGCAAGATTCGAGATTTGAAAGAACGCCAAGCTTTCCTCAGCCGTTTTGCACCAGCGGATTCGAAGCCCTGGTCTGCGAAATTGGTGACAGAGATGAACGAAGTCTTCATCGAGGTGACCAACCAGTCCCCATCGACGATGACACTTGCCAGGCTACCCAAGGTCATCGACGTCAGAACGAGAAATGGCATCTTTGGCGTGGGCACGAAGTCGGAATTGAAACATGACAAATCAGACTTTATCACTCTCGAGACGGGAAAATCGTGCCGTTTTCAACTCAATACGCAGGGCAATAAAACCTTCAAAGACGGCTATGCGACAAGCTCGTTGTCCATTGACTTGGCGTACCTGTCCAACGGGAACAAGTTTGGTGTCAACGCCTGGATCGGAGTAATTTCGTTCATGACGCCAGGCCGGTGAAATTTGAAGACCTGACCCCGCATTCGCAACGCGGACGCTTGGTGCATGCACTGTAACCTTCATCGTGAGCTATATGTCGATCACTTCTCGACATGAGGGTTAGCGTTTGTCATATTATGCGGGCCCCCATTTCTGGGGCCGGTGTTCAGTGCCATCCCAACTTTGAAAGCCGACCCACTGCTTATGCGAAACTCATCTTTGTGGCTCAATCTGTTTCTCGTTCTGGCGATTGGTACGTGCTGTGGATGCGGAGGCAATGCCGCGAAAAATCCCGCCGCAGGCTCAGTTGGGGCAGGAGCGGGAGCCGTTGCGGCGGGGCCCGGGGCTACCGCGATGCCGCCGGGTGGTCCGTTCGCGAATGGTCAAAATCCATTCGCCCCCAATGTTCCGACGCCTCCTGCACTCAATCTGGGGGCGATTCCGAACCCCACAAAAATTGACGCTGGACTCCAAAAGCGGATCCTGACAATGGCCGGGCCGCTTAAAGAACTCGCCGCCAAAAGTGCTCTCGAGGCCCCCGTTGACCGAAACGACCTCAAACAAATTGGACTTGCTTTCTACAGCTATGAGGACCGGTTCCAGCATCTGCCCGCTCTCAATGGAAGTGGCAAAAAGGGAGCCCCACATCCGGGGCTCAGTTGGCGCGTAATGTTGTTGCCGTTTCTCGGGGAGCAACGACTTTACCAGCAATTCAAAATCGATGAGCCGTGGGACAGCGCTAACAATAAGCCGTTAATCGCCCAAATGCCCAAGAATTTTGGTGTGAACCCTGAGGGGAAGACTCGGGTGCATGTCCTGGCGGGGAATGGCACCCTCCTGAAAGAGAACGAAGGACGCAAAACACGCGATGTCAGTGCTGGTTCAACCAATACGCTGCTGGCTGTGGTCGGCGGACCAGACACAGCCGAAATCTGGACGAAGCCAGGCGGACTGAAATACAGTTCCCAAGAACCTCTCAAATGCCTGGGGAACATTGGCGACAAGTTTTTCGTCCTGTCATTAGATGGCGCAACGCGGCAGTTTCCCAAAACCATCAATCCGCTGACATTTGCGAAATTCGTCCAACCTGAACGTGGAAAGACGATCGAAGATCTCGACGCCCTGAACTTGATTCGCGAAGCCGAAATCGCCACTCCCGTATTTCGGGCTCCTGTGACACCGCTGGCGCCGACATCACAGCGCCTTGATCTCAGTTATTTTCCGAATGATACGTTTGCGGCGCTGATACTGCATCCACGGCGTATTTGTGAACATCCCATCGGAAAAGGAATTCTGTCACTGCTGCCGCATGACAAACTGCAACCTACTGCGTTTGGAGCTTCCTATCAGCAAGGGAAAAGCATCAACGAGACTATCAATCTACTCGGTCAGGCCGGCATCACTCCGCAGAATTTGGACGAAATTGCCATCCTCTGCGATAAAGATCTGGTGCAGGTCGCGATGGCTGGGCCAGGTCGAGAATTACCGTCCTTCGGTCTGATCGTTCGTGCTGCTGCACCGATCGACCTGGACCTGTTGCTCAGCCGGTTGGCGGAAAAAACACATTCCCTGACGGTTCAGGAATTCGAAGGCGTAACGCTTGTGGTGTCCGGGCCGGAAAAGGCCGCGATCGCCTGCATTACCGATTCGATGGTTCTGGCGGGCCGGGTGGAATTCATTCTGAAAATGATTGCCGCAAGGGAGCAAACGGCGGCGACTTCACCGGTCACGAAACGACTCGAAAGGACTGGGAACCGCTTGATCTGTTTGTCGGTTGATGCCGTTCCCGTGGAATCGACGCTCCGCGTCCTGGCCGCTGGCCTGCCAAACTCGATGTCTTCTTATTCAAACTACATTCTTGGCGTGCAGGAACTGGGTTTGACGTTTGATCTCGATGCACCTGAACTGCTGCAGGCCCAGGTGCGATTCAAAACTCCGGAAATGACGACCGAGCTGTTCCGTCTCATAGGGCAGCAAATCAATCAAACCAAGACTCAGTTTCCGGCTTGGCGACAAATGCTGGCTGCGGATCCGAAAACTCAAGGTTTCGTCGGATATTTTGATCAATTCACGAATGAGACAGAAATCGCCAATTTTGCGGGCAACCTGACGTTGACCGTCCCACGCTTCAAGGATTTGGAGAAACTGCCCGAATTTCTGAAACCGCTGCTGGACTCGGCCATGCAAAGCCCGCAGCTTGGAGTCGAAAAAGGCCAGCCGTTTACGCCCGAGAAGAAGAAGTGAGAAGCGATGACAGATCGCCATTTCCGAATTAACGAACAGTATCCGGAGAGCGCGTTCGTATCGAGCACAGGTTATCCTTCACGTGAGACTTTCGTTTCAAGAATGAATCACGTGAAGACACGACGCCACGAAGACGACATGCGAGCGCGGTTGCTTACGCTTCGAGTCCGTATGATTTGTGAAAATCCGGGTTAAGCCGACCACTCCGACTGGCAATAGTCGCAGTGAAAACCGACGACGGTTGCGGTACCGGGAACTGGCAGACGGTTTTTGCCCAGAACGCCATCGTTGCGTTCCACGGGCTGCACAGTTGGACGACCGCAGTCTCGGCAACGACGGTGCATGTGGAGCAGACGGCTGCGATGGACGACTTCCATGAAGGACGTCTGACCGGAGCTCCGAGGATAAAAACGCCACGAAATCACGTGATCGACGTTTTCTTCGGGTTCGTCCGCTTCGTGATAGACACTCAGATTCGGGAATTCACAATCCCGCGAATTGACTTCGTTCGGTGCGTAAAGTCTTAAGCTCATCCTTGAGCCTCCTTAAATGGGGGAAATCCTTCCCCGGAGTCTGCATTCAGGTCATTGATACTGCGGCGATCCTGCCGCAACCAATGATTGACCGGTCGTGTCAAGCTACCGGTAGCACGTCAGCGCGTTCGTGGAATGTCAACCGTTTTATCGGCACAGAAGAGACAGGTGATTCAAATCGGAACTTCGATATTGTCGAAAATATCAATCAAACTTGAAATGTCAGCCTAATCGTTTAACTCGAACGACAAGATACATCGTCTGCCCGGGTTCCGCAAGGCAATTTTGGACTGGAGAAAGGAAGTTTCTGTCGGGAATGGATTATGCTGCAACTTCCAAAAATGCTACAATCACTTCCCAAACGGACAGCAATTTCGGGAGTGAGATGGGATGGAATTCACAGTTGAGGCGGCGCGGACCAGCGATTTTCTGAACATCGCCGCACTGGATCGGATTTCCTGGTTGGATTCCGGATCCGATTTCATTCCTGATGGAGAACATGTCTGGCGCGTCTGGTGCGAGCATGCGACGGTTCTGGTTGCCAGAACCGACCAGACACTTCCTGAATCGGGGGACATTGCTGGCGCGCTGGTGATGTTTCCCACCCAATCCGGCCAGCAGTTTCTGCATAAGATTATGGTCCATTCGAACTGTCGCGGGCAAGGTTTGGGAACCCAATTGATGCACGCCGGCCTGCAGCGGGCGACGGCACCTGTTTTGTTGACGGTGAATCCCCAAAACCAAGCCGCAGTCCATGTTTATGAAAAACTTGGATATCATGTGCGGGAACTGGTTCAAGGGTATTACCGGCCGCACGAACATCGATATGTGATGATCTACACCGGTTTAACCAAGCGTGAGCAGATTGAACTGGCGACAGAGGCGTGACCGTTTTTTATTGATCGATACCGCGCACGGTTCAGAATGAGACGTTTGATCGCGGGAATAAGTATTGAAAAAGACTCATTCGTGGCCGCGAACAGTATAATTCTCGCAGAGTGTTCGCCTTAAGATTTCTTTCACCCGCGTAGTACCATGTCTTCCAAACGCCGCGTTGTGCTGGTTCAACTTCCAATTC
>JAQGHT010001072.1 GCA_028291565.1 Planctomycetaceae bacterium
ATTCCGTGTTCAATGAAAAGGAGGTTTTCGGGCTGCAGACTGGGTATGATCCCCAACCTGATTCATTCCGTGCCACACCGTATCGTTGGAAAAATCGTCAAAGTTGGATCGTGAGGATGAGAGAATCGACCGCAATCACAGACAATGAGGTAGGATCCTGTGTGTCTTTGGGATGTGTGCGGTGAATGGGGTGAATGGCGGGTCGACAATTGGAGTCCACTACCTGAAGCGGGTTGGACTTTATCAATTTCAAATCAATTTCCAGGCCGACGAAGAAGTTCCCGCAAAGTTTGCTGAAAGATTTTCAAAATCGCTCTGTGTCACTCCTCAGAGGCCCCTGATGGAACCGTTTCCCGATACCCGACGCAGCTTACTGGTACGCTTGCGCGAGCCCACGGACGATGCCGCATGGGCAGAATTCATCGGCATTTACGATCCACTGGTGTATCGGCTGGCGCGACGTCGGGGATTTCAGGATGCGGATGCCCGGGACCTCTGTCAGGAAGTTCTGCGAACTGTTGCGAGAGCAATTGATCAATGGGATCCCAATCCCGAGTTTGGAACTTTTCGAGGCTGGTTGTTTCGAATCGCGCGGAATTTGATGCTGAATTACCTGACGGCCCAGAAGCGACATCCCAAGGGAACTGGGGATACGGATTTTCAGAAGTTGCTGGAAGCAAAGCCGATCTCCGACCCTGATGATTCGGCGCTGTTTGATCTGGAATATAAGAAGATCGTTTTTCAGCGGGCGGCGGATTCGATCCGGCACGAATTTACAGACTCCACCTGGCAGGCATTCTGGCTGACGGGAATTGACAACCTGGAAGTCAAACAGGTTTCCGAACAGCTGCAAATCAGTCCGGGAGCCGTCTATATCGCTCGGAGCAGGGTCTTGGCCAGGTTGAAAGAGCGCGTGAAGGAGATGGAGGGTTGTCGTGAGGGGAGTTCATTGTGAGCAGTTTTGTTCCATGTAATCGCGAGTCCTTGCTGAAGGTCGTCCGTGAAGGTGTTCACGAATCGAATCGATCGCCGCTGGAAGAACATCTCGGCAGCTGCGCCGCATGCCGTCTCGAACTCGAGCGGCTTTCGGGAGGCGACGACTGGTTGAGTGAAGTCCGTAAGCACCTGAGCTCATCGGAAATTCGGGCTTACAAGAGCGGAAATTTGGAATCAACAGGAAACGCCGGCAGCTGGGATCGGGACCCGTCCCGGCAAAATCCAAGTGAGGAACTGGACGCAGGCGATAAGTTGGACTTTCTCGACCCTTCTGAGGACCCCACCAAATTGGGACGTCTCGGAGCCTATGAAATCGATTCGGTCATCGGTCGAGGCGGCATGGGAATCGTTCTCAAGGCGTTCGATGCGGCATTGAACCGGCATGTCGCGATCAAGGTCCTGGCGGCGCAACTGGCGACCAGCGGTTCGGCGAGAAAGCGATTTTCCCGTGAGGCACAAGCGGCGGCGGCCGTCGTGCATGAGCACGTTGTCGCGATTTACGCCGTTGACAATTCCAGCAGATTACCGTTTATCGTGATGCCCTATATTCCAGGTCGATCGCTGCAGGATCGTCTCGATGCGAATGGTCCGCTGGAAACGAAAGAGATTCTGCGAATTGGCATCCAGACGGCGTCGGGTTTGGCGGCCGCCCATGCTCAGGGATTGGTTCATCGCGACATTAAGCCGGCGAACATCCTACTGGAAAATGGGATTGAGCGGGTCCGAATCACTGACTTTGGACTGGCCCGCGCTGTGGATGACGCCAGTCAGACTCAAAGTGGTTTTATCGCCGGGACGCCACAATATATGGCTCCCGAGCAGGCACGCGGCGAACCGGTCGATCATCGGGCCGACTTATTCAGCCTGGGCAGTGTGATGTATACGATGTGTAGTGGCCATCCTCCATTTCGGGCGGAAACCACGCTGGCCGTCTTGCGCAGGATCTGTGAAGAAACACCGCGTCCGCTCCGGGAAACCAATCCCGACATCCCGGATTGGCTGCAGGCTGTCATTTCGAAATTGCACGCTCGCGATTCCGCCAATCGTTTTCAATCGGCAGCCGAGGTCGCCACGTTGCTCGAACAGTACCTGGCTCATTTACAGCAACCGCTGGTCAATCCCCTGCCGCAATTCCATTTGACGAAAACCAGGACTTCGATGATTTCGCAAGTCAACTGGCGTCGAGCTGCATGGTGGAGCATCCCGGTTTCTTCTGTCGCACTTTTGTTATTCCTCCTGGCAAAGGTGAGATTCGATCAAAATCGACTGCCTGTCAGAGGATACCCATTAGTGATGACGAACACCGCGCAGCCAGCAATGACCACGACGGCCAGCGGAATGGCCGGGCCGTCGGAACCGCCAGCCCGAAGCCGCGACCTCTGGCTTGCCTGGGAAAACGCCTTAACTGAAACCGATCGCGATCTCAGACAGCTGGAAGCAGAATTGAAATCGCAAACCGAGTCGATTCGAACGTCCGAGCAGGGCGCGGTGGAAGACCTGTGGTTGCGGCTGGATACGCTGGAACAAGAACTCAAACGGAACTAAGAGGAAAACCATGTCCAACTCATCACGAGCAGGAATTTGCCTAACATTATTGCTCATCATCGGATTGTGTGGGTTGATGTTAAGAAGTGCCCAATCACAACAACTCAACGTCCCAAGTTCGGGAAGCCCAATGACTGTACAACTTCCAGTCCCGTCGGGAATAGGTGCGCCGAGTGCGGGCCCCCCCATGCCAGGGACGCCCGGCAGAGTCCCAGGTGCACCGCCGGCGGTCTTGGGTGGGGTCCCTGGCACACTAGGGGCGACACCGACACCGTCAGTAACGCCACCCGGAACCCCGGGCTACGGTACCGTGGAGTTCAGGCCGGTACCGGTTCCACTTGGGATGCCGGAAATGGGGCGCAGTTATTACACAGACTCCCAACTGGCCGAGATGCAATTGGCCGCGCAGGCGCGTGACATGCTGAAGAATTATTCGGCAGCAACAAATGCAGAAACACAGGCCAGTCTCAAGAAGTCACTCCGAGACGTGTTGAATGCGCAGTTTGATCTGCAACATCGTCGCCGAGATGAAGAATTGCAGCGAATCGAGAAGCGTCTGGTTGATCTGCGATCGAAGTTAGCGAAACGTGCGGACGCCAAAGGCACGATCGTTGATCGTCGTCACGAACAGATTATCAGTGATATTGACGGGTTGGGGTGGGGGGCTGATGACCTTCCGCACGATTTGTTTGATGTCGGAATGCCTGGTGGACCGCCACCTGGGATGATGGGAACCCGAATGATGCCAGGAATGCCATACGGAACTGGATCTTCAGGCGGTGGAGCGATGGTGCCCGGAGGAGAAATTCGGCCACCGTCCAGTGGAAAGGGACGAGGGGCCTTGTCCAAGCCGAAAACCGGTACCGCTGTACCTCACGGTACGCCGCCTGGAACGCAGTCTCCAGCCAAAGTCCCCGGCCGTGGTCCCATGGGCGTTTTACCAACACCAATAGAAGAATTAGCTCCGGTGCCGGGAACCGCGGCACTTCCGATGATCGTTCCGCCCGCGGTGGTCAACCCGCCAACATTGGACTCCGCAGAGGAAATCAGAGATCCGAAAGCCGCCGAAACGTCACCGACGATTCCAACTGAATTGCCAGGACTTCCAGGAGGAGGGGCGCCTGCCGATACGCCAGTTCCATCGGGGACCGGCGATGATCCTGGTACGTCGCCTAAAATGTGATTCGGCAGTCGGCCAATAACATCAGAGACTTCCCAACAGCGAATTCCGTGTCGCAAGACGGGTTTCGTCACGTGCCGGGACAAGGCCCACGTCGATGAAATTCGACTCGGAGTATCGAACCGTGCTGGGTTCCTGCTGCGTGACGCTTTCCCTCCGCTGTCCATTCCGTGTAGACTGGTCCGTTTGGACTCTCCGAGGTGTCGAAGTCATTCGCTGAGTCGCGAATGACTTCGTGAGCAACCATTGCGCTGGTTTGTATCGCGATGTCGCCCGGGAGGAGCAGGAACGTTTTCATTCAGCACGGGAAAATTCAACGTGGCAGTTACTTCTGTCGTCGGATTGCAGTGGGGAGACGAAGCCAAGGGCAAAATCGTCGATCTGCTGACAGATCAACATGATATCGTCATCCGCTACCAGGGCGGAAATAACGCTGGCCACACAGTGGTCTCAGGCGGCACGAAATATAAGCTCTCGCTGCTGCCAACCGGCATCTTACGGCCCAATAAAGTCGCCGTGATCGGTGCCGGTGTGGTCGTCAATCCGAAATCGCTGCTGGAAGAAATTGCACGAGTTCGGTTGCAAGGGGTCGAAATCGGCTCAAACCTGCTGCTGAGCGACCGGGCCCACGTCATTTTCCCGCACCATATGGCGGAAGAAGCGGTGCTGGAACAACTCCGCAAGGGCGAAGCCATCGGCACCACGATGCGCGGTATCGGTACTTGCTACCGAGATAAAATCGGCCGAACCCACGCCATTCGTCTCGGAGACCTGTATCATAGTACCTCGTATCGCAAGAAGGTCGAAGAGATTGTCGCGTTCAAAAACACGGTTCTGGCCGCCTTGTCACCCAATTTCCAACCATTGGATGCGGGAGCCATCGCGACCGAGTATGCCGGTTATGCCGAGCAGCTGGCCTCCAATGTCGTGGACACGACGCGCTACCTGCATCAAGCCTTGGCGGCCGGCAAGAATCTGTTGTTTGAGGGCGCACAAGGTAGCTTGCTGGACATCGACCACGGCAGCTTCCCGTACGTGACGTCTTCAAATAGTTCGTCCTGCGGAATTCACAGCGGCAGTGGCATTCCCGAGCGGGCCATCACGAAAATGATCGGCGTGGCAAAAGCCTACACGACACGTGTTGGTGGCGGGCCGTTCCCGACCGAATTGAACGACGCTATTGGCCAGCACATTCGTGATGTCGGCCACGAATATGGGACCGTCACCGGCCGGCCGCGACGTTGCGGCTGGTTCGACGGAGTTGCGACGCGGTACGGCGCGATGATCAGCGGCATCGACACTCTGGCCGTGATGTTACTGGATGTGCTCAGCCAGCTCGACGAAATCAAAATCTGCGAGGCCTACGATATTAACGGCGAGCGGACGACTCATTTCCCCAGCCACGTAGAAGATCTGGCGCAGGCCCAGCCGGTCTATCGCACCTTGCCGGGCTGGAAGACGGATATCACTCACATGCGTAAGGTCAGCGATTTGCCTCGCGAAGCCCGCGCTTATCTCGACGCTGTTTCCGAAGTGATCGGGATTCCGGTTTCAATCGTGTCCGTAGGACCCGACCGCGAACAAACGATGATGTAGAACGCGACTCGTTCCCAGGCTCCGCCTGGGAACGCACGCACGGGAAGCTCTGCTTCCTCTCTGTGTCGGATAGCGACTACGGCACGCGAAGCAGAGCTTCGGGATCGTGCGTTCCCAGGCGGAGCCTGGGAACGAGATTCAGACGAGATCGAAAAAGATTCTGAAAAAATGACTTATCAAGAAGCATTGGAGCAACTTGTCACCTGGTTGGACGAAAGTCTCGGAGCGCCCATTGCCATGCCGTCCGGGCAGACACGCGGATTGCGCTTGACGCAGGACTATACGCAGGACGAGATTGAGGACTTCGAGGACGAATGGGATCTCGATTTCCCCGCTCCCTACCGGCAGTTTCTGTTAACGGTCGGCGCATGTGAATTGTTCTATGGTGGGGCAGGGCGGGGCCGGGGTGTCTCCATCAGCCGGCTGGATTCGATCCCGGAGCTGTTTCACGAGTACTTCGATCGCGATAATTCGTTGTTGTTCGAGCAATACCTGCCCATTGGCGGAGTCTACGGCCAGCAACAAGTGGCCGCCTTTGACATTGAACGCGACGACCCGCAGAATTTCGCATTGTTTTCCGATGAACAGCAGGCGACAGACTGGTCGAAGTGGGCCGAGACCACGAATCCCTGGCAGTCGTTCGAGGACTGGATCATTGAAATGGTTCAAACTGAAGGCGAGTTCGCTGAACGTGCCTGAGCTCAGGAGCGTTGAATGTCAGAATATCGCAAGATTGAAATTCGACATTGGGCATTTTTGTCAGAGGCTCAGAGTGCGTTTCTGATTGGAACTTTTTTCTTAGTCGGCTGCTCGCAATCTGAAAACCAAACTCACGTTGCTGCTCAGGAAGACGGCGGGCAAATAGTACAGAGTGATACACAATCAAATTCAAAAGCAACAGAAGACAAGACGACTCGGAAATTGTCAGCGGCCCCCAGGATCACAATGCTTCGAGCAAAGTATGATCAGGTGGCAAAGCAACTCACCTGCGATGTATTCTTTCAGTCACAAACCAACGATCCCGTTCATATTGTGAATTCTGGATTTCGATTCGGAAAAGATCCATCACAAAATGTTCGGGATGCGCGAATTGAAGACGATGTCTTCGTAATTGATTTGTCCCGCAGTTTTGCTCATCCCGGGGATTCGGTTGTCGAGTGCTATGGAACAACCAAGTCTGTTGGTGCCAACCAGACTTTTCAAATCCTGAATACTATGATTCCCGACAGTGGGGGGCTGTTAACGGCAACGTACACGTTTTCATTTCCACTCGCCCGTTCTCCCAAGAAATATGTTCTTGGGGCTCCCGTTGACGCCCCGCATGGCCGGAAACGTGTGCAACTCGTCTTGGGTTACGGAAATGAGACGCCCAGCAGTTTTATGAGGCGAAAGAATCTTGATCGACTTGCGGAACAGACAGACGTTTTATTGAACAAGGAATGGCAAATCCTGGTCCGTACACCGGCAGTAGAAGTCAATTTTGACCAGTAAAACGTGGTTTTGGACGGGTTTTGGTTGTATTCCAGATTCACCTGCTCGGAATGAGTTATTCAAATGATTACGTATCCCAAAACGAGACTCGCGCCCGCGTTTCTTTCAGTTCTATGTCTTCTTGCTTCCGCTACGGCTTCCGCACAAGACGCTCAAAAGCCCACTTCTGCGACCGGTCCCTGGAATCTCGAACAGCTGAAGCAAACTCCCAAAATTACCTGGCTGGATCAAACCGGCCCGATGCGTAAGCTGCTGTATGAGAGTGAGCCTCGGAATGGGAAACCGACGCAGGTCTTCGGCTATTGTGCATTTCCCGAGAAGGCCACCGGAAAGTCTCCGGCAGTGGTGTTAATTCATGGCGGCGGGGGCAAGGCATTCCCGGAATGGGCTAAGTTGTGGGCGGACCGCGGTTACGTGGCATTGGCCATGGATTTGGCAGGGAAGGGTGCGGACGGAAAACCGTTACCAGATGGTGGCCCGGATCAATCCGACGAGTTCAAGTTTCCGAAAGCGCGGACTGATCTTAAGGAAATGTGGAGTTACCACGCGGTGGCGGCATGCATTCGTGCCGGAAGTGTGCTCGCGAGTCTTCCCGAAGTCGATCCCGAAAAAATCGGTGCAACCGGCATCAGTTGGGGCGGATATCTCACGTGCATCGTCGCAGGACTGGATGATCGCTTGAAATTCGCTGTTCCTGTTTATGGCTGCGGATTTCTCGACAAAAACAGCGCCTGGTTGGGTCGTTTTGCCGCCATGCCGGCCGACTGGCATGCCGAATGGAGCCAGGCGTTCGATCCTTCGACCTACGTCGGCCTGGCCAAAATGCCCGTGTTATTCGTGAATGGAACCAATGATTTCGCATATCCCCTGGACAGCTACCAGGCGACCTATCAGAAAGTGAAACAACACCAGGTCTGTGTGACCGTAAACATGCCCCACGGACACACTCAAGGCTGGGCTCCCATTGAAATCGCGTTGTTCGCCGACCAGTACGTGAAGGGAGGCAAACCGCTACCAGTTCTCAAATCAAAACTGGTCAAATCGCCCACCACTGTGCACTTCGAAAACAGTTTTGAGCAGGCCGATGCTCCACAAGTCGCCGCATTCCATTGGACGACCGACACGGGGCCCTGGCAAATGCGAAAATGGCAGACAAAGGTGATTCCGATTCAAAACAGCGCCTTCAACAGCGAAGTACCGTCGCAACGCCCCATCGTCTTCTTCACGACAGTAAAAGACGCTCGGAATGCAACAATGAGTACGGAACACGTGGAATTAAAGGATTAGAATAAAACAGCGGAAAATCTGTGATCGAAAGGATTCCCATGTCAAACGTTCCTCCTCCGGCCCAGTTGGCACAACTGATGTTCGGCTTCTGGGCGTCGCAAGCCGTTTATGTCGCGGCAAAGCTGGATCTTGCCGGACTAATCAAAGATGGCTCAAAAAACGCGGATGAATTGGCTCAGGCGACATCGACACACGCGCATTCGCTCTATCGACTGTTGCGGATGCTCGCGAGTCTTGGGGTCTTGGCAGAAGATTCTGCAAGCCGGTTCTCGTTGACCGCGGTAGGGCAGTGCTTGCGCGAGAATGTCCCGGGCTCACAACGAGCCTTGGCTTTGATGGCAGGTGAAGAGCACTATCAGTCCTGGGGCGATTTAATGTACAGCATTCAGACGGGCCTGCCGGCTTTCGATAAGCTCTATGGCCAGCCAATCTTTGACTGGCTGTCACAACATCCTGAACAGGCGGCGATTTTTGATCAGGCGATGGTTTCGGTGCATGGTCGTGAAACGGCCGCGATGCTCGACGCCTACGATTTCAAGGGAATTAAAACTTTAGCCGATGTCGGCGGAGGCAATGGCAGCCTGCTGATGGCCACATTGCAACGCAACCCACACCTGCGGGGCATGCTCTACGATTTGCCGGGTGTCATTGAGCGTGCCACGCCACAGTTCGAGGCTGCCGGGCTTACTTCTCGCTGCCGTTTAATCAGTGGCAGCTTCTTCGAGGCGATTCCAACGGGGGCCGACGCCTATCTGATGCGGCACATCATCCACGACTGGACCGATGAGCAATGCCTGACCATCCTGCGGCACATTCACAAGGCGATGCCCGCGGACGGGCGACTGCTGGTCGTGGAAAGCGTCATTCCTCCGGGCAATGATCCCTTCTTCGGCAAGCAGCTGGATCTGAACATGCTCGTGATTCCAGGTGGTCAGGAGCGAACTGCGGCAGAATACGAGCAGCTCTTTGCCGCGGCCGGTTTCAAGCTGGCTCGAATTGTCCCCACGACCACAGAGATCAGTATCGTCGAAGGAGTCAAATAGAGTTGACGGCTGGGGCGTTTTTTATCGAAACACTTCGAAGGACCGGTCTGTATAGATTTGTTTCCGGCCTTCCGCGGTCATGAGGGTCCCTCGGATGAACAGAAAGCGTAGCTTTTCCTGCTTCTTTAGCGCTGGCACGCTCGCATCGCTGACGGGAGTTTCGTCGGCTTGGAGATAGACCAGTTCACCAGCCTCGGAGAAGAGGATGACGCTGGGGTCTGACAATTTCGATTTGGACAAGTCGGCCATGACGACGTTCACCCCGTGCAATGGCGCGAGATCCGCATCCTGGAGGCTCGATTCATGCAGGTCGAAAGCCACTTTGGGTAATGTCCGCAAGAGATCACCAATCTCTGCGCCGTGCTGTTGCAACAGCGCCTTGTCGGTCATCCGAACACTCACATAGTTCTCACAAACGATGCTCTTGTTGTAGCCGTATTGGCCCATCTTGATGGCTTCGACATCGAGCATTTTCAGCCGGGCAACGGTCTGGCGAATCCGGTAGTCCCGCATCGCGACCATGCCGATCAAGCTGATAGCGACTGCGGCAAGAAGTGATAACGTCGCGATTTGGATTGCCCCCAGCCGCAGTGCCTGGCTGGGATCATCCGAATCTGTCTTACCGCGTTGGCCGCGGGAGTACTTCACTCGCAATTCTCTGGCCAACTGTGAACCCAGCGGGGCAAGAAGGTCCTGAGCCGCGGACGATGTTTTTTCGGCTTGCTCGGTTTCAATCACTACCAAGTCAT
>JAQGHT010001125.1 GCA_028291565.1 Planctomycetaceae bacterium
GGGACGCCGCCTAAAAAACCCGTCGTGATTGATCCGGACGAAGTGATTCAAGTGGAAGCCCCGATCAAGGAAGAATCCATCAAGGCTTCCAGTCCCAAAGCCGCAGCCTGGGCCAGTTTCTGCCAGGCACTGCTGGGGACCGCCGAATTCCGTTACGTGAAATAATCAATCAATAAGACTAATCAATAAGAAAGTGTTTTCCATGTTCAGTTCTCAAATTGGTTCAAATGAACTCGGAGCCGCATTCTCGCGTCGCCAGGCTCTGAAAAGCGCCGGAACCGGTTTTGGCTATCTGGCATTAGCCAACCTGCTCGGTCAGAACGCTTCGCAAGTGCGAGCAGAATCCGCCGGTCCGGCAGCTCCCGGCCCGTTAGCTCTTAAAGCCCCCCATTTCCCTGCCAAAGCGAAGCGGATTATCTTCCTGTTTATGCAGGGCGCAATTTCCCAGATGGATACGTGGGAATATAAGGCCAAGCTGCAGGCGGAAGATGGAAAAGTGGGGCCAGGCGGCGGAACACTGACCGCATCGAAATTCAAATTTGCCCAGCACGGTCAGACTGGAACGTGGGTTTCCGATCTCTATCCGCACACGGCCAAGCATGTTGACAAGCTGTGCTTCATCCGAGGCTTGCATACGGACACGCCAGCTCACCCGCAAGCTGTGATTCAGCTGCATACGGGTGCGGCACTGGCATCGTTAACCCGGCCGTCGATGGGCGCCTGGCTGATGTACGGACTCGGGACAGAGAACCAGGATCTGCCTGGCTATGTGACGATCAATCCGCCGCCGAATTTTGGCGGAGCCATCAATTACGGCAGTGCTTTTCTGCCGGCGCACTTCCAGGGGACAAAGATTAACGACACCGGCTATGTGCCAAATCTGAAAGCGCAAACGGTCTCGACACTGCAGCGCAAGCAACTGGATCTGGTTCAATCCATGAACCGCGACCTGTCTTCGAAGTCAGGCGCTCCCGATGAATTGGACGGCATCATTCAGTCCTACGAACTGGCCTTCAAGATGCAAGGCAAGGTTCCGGAATTGCTCGACATCTCAAAAGAGCCACAGTCGATCCAGGACTCGTACGGAGTCAAGCCTGGCCCGGCTGGCAGCTTTGCTCGTCAGTGCCTGATGGCCCGTCGATTGAGTGAAGCCGGAGTCCGTTTCGTCGAAATTTGCCACCCGGGCTGGGATCAGCACAACAATCTGCATCAGGGTCTCATTCGTAATTCAGCGGCCACCGACCAGCCCACCGCGGCGCTGTTGGCTGACCTTGAACAACGAGGCATGTTAGAGGACACATTAGTCTTATTCGGCAGTGAATTCGGCCGCTTGCCAACGGCCCAGGGGCCTGACGGTCGAGACCATAATATTACCGGTTACCCCATGTGGCTGGCCGGTGCGGGTGTGAAGAAGGGATTTTCCTATGGCAACACGGATGAATACGGTACGACAGCCGTCGAAGGCCGCATGCACACGACAGACCTGCACGCCACGCTGCTGGCATTAATGGGTCTCGACCACGAAAAGATGACGTACCGCTACGCCGGTCGAGACTTCCGGCTCACCGACGTCGCTGGCCAGGTCGTAAAAGAGATCTTTGCCTAGTGTGGCACGATACTCCGTATCGTGAAGAGCCAGCGTGTACCGTTCAGGTACACGCTGGCTCCATTTTTTACGGCTTGTATTCTGACACACGGGTTGCTTGTTGCAGTATATGGCTGTATCATTTTCAATCGCTGTGGTTGCTGCGATTTGCGATTGCAATCGCGTCGTCTTTTTCATGGGCCAGAGAACGGCGATTTCGAATGACTGCTTCGATGCATTTGTCTGATCGAGACTGGCGAAATCTGCTGCGCGAGATTCATTCCGGGAACGTCATTCCCGTGGTTGGTCCAGGACTGGTCACTGTTCCTGACGCGGCAGGAAATCAAGTTGTTCTGTACAAACATCTTGCCCCCCAACTCGCGCGTGATCTGGATCTTGACGAACCTGACAGTTACACGACATTCAATTCTGTGGCGCGTGACTTTCTATTGGGTGGCGGTGAACGCAAAGATCTTTATATTGGCATCGGCTGCATTCTGGATCAGCTCGATGTCCCGCCGCCGAAAGCCCTGGTGGAACTGGCCGGCATTACGGACTTTGAGCTGTTCATCTCTGGCACAATCGATCCGCTGCTCGCCCGCGCGGTCGCCAAAGCCCGCCCGGGATTCTCTCCGGAACGAGGAGTGATCCGCTTTCATCCTGCGGGTAATCCGAATCGTTCGCACCAAGCCCCATTGTCTGGTAACGCAGAGGCTCCGTGCGACCTACCGGCCACCTTTCGCGGGCCGCTCGTGTATCACATCCTGGGTGATTTTAATACGGTCCCGGATTTTGCGGTCTGGGAAGAAGATTACATGGAGTTCATCTTTGGCTTGATCGAGAGTCGCGACTTGCTGGAGAACTTGTTTCGCATGTTGGGGAGCCGAGACTTGCTGCTGTTGGGGGCGCCATCGGATGATTGGATCGTCCGATTCTTTCTGCGCGTCGCCCGCGGCAAGCGGCTGTCGGATCTCCCCCGGCGTGGCTATCTGGCGGACAGTCGGGAATCGTTGGGGGATTCGATGGTCTTTTTCATCGATAAGGCGGTGAAAGCGACGCGGATTATCGAAGGCTCGCCGAGTGAATTTGTGTCACAGCTGGCAACCCGCTGGCATGAAGCTTATGGGACGTCAAACGAATCTGATGCGGATTCCTTTCTCCAGCGTCAACCGGACGACATGCCGCGTGGTAGCGTGTTCGTCAGCTATTCGCACGACGACCTGGCGGCCACAGTGCGGGTCGCACAGGCACTTGCGGCAGCGGGTGTGCCAGTCTGGCTCGACCGGCAGCGATTGAAGTTTGGTGAGAACTACGACCGCAGCCTAGAGCATGCGATCAAATTCGACTCCAGTTTTTTTCTCTCGATTATTTCCCGGGCCAGCGAGAGTGATCCGACGAGGTACGTGCATAAGGAACGTGCCTGGGCGGCTCAGAAGCACGTGGACGGGTTCGTCTTCTATCTCCCGCTGGTCATCGATGAAATCACTGACGTGCGGCTGGAACCTCGCTGTTTTGCTAACGTGGACCGAGAACATCTGCTCAAGGACCGGCTGCCCGGGTTTGTCACGCGTGTACGACAACTGGTTGAGCAATTCCGTGATTCAGGACATCCGCGAGGCTGATCTGCATGTCCACGACACTTCCGGTACAATCTGTTGACGCAGAACATCCGTGGCTCGGGCTCAGTCCCTTCACTGAGACGACCAAAAGCTTCTTCTTTGGTCGTGATCATGAGATCCGCGACATCTTTTTGCGTGTTCGAGAACAATCGCTGACGGTTCTATTTGGACAGTCGGGCCTCGGAAAGACGTCTCTGCTCGGTGCCGGTCTGATTCCCAAGCTGAAGGTGGAAGGATTCCGCCCGGTCCTGGTCCGCCTGGGGTATGATCTGACCGATCCACCTTTGATTGAGCAGGTATTTCAAGCGGTCAGGACGGCTCGTTCATCGACAGAAGCAAACGATTCGGGGCGTGAGGGGACCGCGGTTCTGTCGACACTGTGGGAGACGTTTCATCATGTCCCGTCGCGAACTCGAGACCTAGTCGAGTCTCCGCCCGTCCTGATTTTTGACCAATTCGAAGAGATTTTCACTCTCACGCAGACACGCGAACGCCAACGGGAAGCCGAGGAATTGTTTCGTCAGCTGGCGGATCTGATTGAAAATCGTCCGCCGGGTCCTGTTCAGGAACGGTTACTCACCGATCGTCGACTGGCGCGTGAGTACGATCTTGCGGGCAGTTCGATGCGAATTGTCATCACGTTACGGGAAGATTATTTATCGCAGCTTGAAGGTTGGAAGAAGGTGATGCCTGCGCTGATGCGGAACCGCATGGCTTTGCATTTATTGAACGGGCCGCAGGCCTTGGAAGCCGTTGTGCGTCCCGGCCGATTCGGCGGCCGCGATCTGGTCAGTGATGCAGTCGGCACGCGGATCGTGTGTTTTGTCGCGCGGCGTCCTCCCGGAACATCACTCAATGAGATCGGTGCTGTTCCGCCATTGCTCAGTTTATTGTGCGACGAATTGAACGCCACCCGCCTCGCGACGGGAATGTCGTCAATCACAGAAGATCAGGTTGAAAGCCAGAGTGCCGACATTCTGCTGAATTTCTACGCGCGCAGTTTTAACGGCCTGCATCCGGCAGTACGGCGGTTCGTGGAAGATCGAATGGTCACGGTGGGTGGACACCGCAACCCCGTGGCGCGCGAAGACGCGATTGCGGACTTACAGGCAAGTGGAGTGACGAATCCCGCGTTCGCGCTGGATCAGCTGATTCAAGGACGGCTGTTAAGCACAGAAGACCGTGGTGGGCTGCAGCGTGTGGAAATCACACACGACGTCTTGGCACCGCTCGCGGTGCGGTCACGCGATGAACGGAAAGTTCGCGAAGCGAAGGAACAGTCTGATCGCGAGGCCGTGGAAAATCGAAAACGACTGCGACGTGCCCGTCTCGCAGCCATGATGTATGGCACACTGACTCTCATTTCGATGATTGCTGGCGGCTGGGCGTGGCGCGCTCAGGGGATCGCCAGCGCGGCTAAGCAAAATGCAGAAAATGCACAGAGCGTCGCGGAAAAGCGTGAAAAAGAGGCCAATGATGCCGAAAAAATCGCGCTCAAGGCCAAGGATGACCTGACGTACCAAGTCTATGATAACTCGATTGCCATTGCTGAACGAGAAATCTCGCAGAACCACGACATCGGTAAGGCTGGCGCTCTCTTGGAAGGTCAGAATTGCCCTCTACGTCTGCGTGGTTGGGAATGGCATTATCTAATGCGTTTGCGGGATGGTGGACACGTTCCTTTAGAAGATCCCCAAGCCGGCGGCAATTCTCACCAGACAGGACTTTGGGACGCCGAATTCAGTCCTGATGGAAGTCTGATCGCCACGTGCAGTATCGATGGGACCCTGAAGTTCTGGAACGCGCAGTCTGGAAAACTGATACGCAGAATTGATGCGGATAATATTCTGGGGTACGCGGACTTTTGGGAAGCTCTCGGTTTGCACCGCTTTCCACTCTTCTATTTGCCATTGAAAATTTGGTGTGCCAGCTCCGAACAATTCATTCGCAACATCGCATTGGACAAGACCTTTGGCTGGTCTCGTATCCTACCGGCGCTCGGAATTCCTCGAATCCCGATCATGTCAGTCGCTTTCAGTCCAGACGGTAAACAAATTGCGACTGCTAGCTTTTTGCCTCAGGCCAAGTTTGATCGGCGACATCCATTCAATGTTAAGCCCGATCGATATTCTCCCGGTCTCGTTCGCATTTGGGATGTGGCCACCGGCAAACTTCTATCCGGGTTTCAGGATCAGAAGGGCATCGTCTTGACCCTGACTTATAGTCCGGATGGAAAACGAATTGTCTCGGCGAGCATTAATTCCGATTTCAGTTTCGTGGTGTGGGACGTCAAAACGAATCGAGTCATTAAACGAGTCCTGGGGCATACCAGCCATGTCCATCGACTCAAATACAGTCAGAACGGGCGGCTTTTGGCGGCTTCTGAAACAGATGGACATGTCAAGTTGTGGGACGCCTCCACATTTGAAGAGCGGCTCACAATTCTCGCGCATCCGGCGCCGGTCATCAATTTGGCTTTCGCGCCGCCAGATGGAAAAGTCTTTGCGACCTGTGGCGAAGACGGTTTGCTTCGGATCTGGGAAACGGCAACCGGTAAGATGGTACGGGAACTCGAAGGGCACGCCGGCTCGGCACTGGATGTGCGATATAGCCCAGACGGGAAACGCATCGCCTCAGCGGGATTCGACAAGACAGTTCGGCTTTGGGATGCTGAAACGGGGAAAGCAAAGCTCACTTTACGGGGACATCGCGAACTCGTCTTTTCCGTCGCGTTCAGCCCAGATGGGCAACGATTAGTCTCGGCCAGCTTCGATAGAACGGCAAGGATCTGGGATGCGACGCCACGAACGGAATCCCTCAATCCTGGCGAATTCGTCTTAGGCGGCCATACGGACCGAGTCAATAGTGTCGCTTTGAGTCGAGATAACAAGTATCTTGCGTCGGGTGGCTGGGATACCACGATCAGAGTTTGGGATGCTCAGACGGGGGCTTTCCTTTCGAAGATGGAAGGCCACACTGGAGCCATCTGGAATGTTGTGTTCAGTCCAGATGGTCAACGCGTGGCGTCTGCCAGCTGGGACCGCACTGCTCGGATCTGGGATCGTCAATCTGGACGGGAATTGCTGACTCTTTCTGAAAACAACGCACCTCTCCAATCCATTGCGTTCAGTCCCGATGGGACGCGAGTGGTCACGAGCGGTACCGATGGCCAAATCAGGATTTGGGATTCAGTGACGGGAAAGGTGCTGACGACTTGTGATGGATTCATTTTTCCTGTATTTGCAGTGGCCTTCAGTCCCGACGGAAAGCGAGTTGCCTCGGGCGGATCTGATCGAGCCGTCAAGATCTGGGATGCCGACACAGGCATGAATTTGTTGTCACTGACCGGTCATACTGCATCCATATATAGTCTGGCGTTCAGCCCGGACGGCAAGCGTGTCGTGTCAGGCAGTTGGGACCAGAATGTCTGCGTCTGGGATGTGACTTTGGGCAGCGGTTCCACCCGGAATCGTGTTCCGCTGTATTTGAAAGGACCCGATCGGCCGAAAACCCATCAGGATCGAGTGAACGGAGTCGCGTTTTCGGGGGATGGCACGCGCATCGCGACTTCAAGTGAAGACAAGACCGTGCGCCTGTGGGATTCGAAAACGGGATTAGAAATTGCACCTCCACACCTGCACCGTGATTTCGTCTGGTCAGTGGTGTTTACTTCGGACGGCAAGCGTCTGATCTCTGGCAGTTGGGAAAAAGACAAATGGATTCGTGCCTGGAATATTGAACAGCAATCTCAATAAAGGGCCACCAATCAATTCACATCAAAAGTGAAAAGGAAGCGATGCTTCACGGATCGAATTCGACTCTGGCAATTGAGAACATGTTGCGACGCGCCGAAAATCGCCGCCAGGGAAACACGGCACCGGACGGCCGGAAGCTGGCGTTGGTGATTGAAGGGGGGGGCATGCGCTCGGTCTGCTCGGGCGCGGGGGCGGCAGCACTGTGTCAGCTCGGTTTCAGCAGCGTTTTCGACGAGGTTTTCGCCACGTCGGCAGGGGTCATGAATGCCAGTTACTTCATCACGAACCAGCCGCTGGTCGGGATGTCGGTCTATTTCGAGAATTGTGCGACGCGGGAGTTTATGAATCCCTGGCGATTTTGGAAGTTATTGAACGTCGATTATATTATTGATCGAGTCGCCGCCATCGAGAAACCGCTCGATCAAGCCACACTTGCCGCTTCGCCAACGCAGCTGTTTATTTCCATGTGTGATCACCGGACGGGGGAAATCATAGTCGTTGACACGCGCGCCACGCAAACACCGATTCTGCAGGTTCTGAAAGCGGCGATGGCAATTCCCGTCTTTTACAATCGGACAGTCGAGGTGGACGGACGCCGTTGTATTGACAGTGGTACGATTCTGCCATTTCCATTAGACCAGGCTTTGGAACGTGGCTGCACCGATATCCTGGTGTTACTCACGCGGCCTGTCAACTTCGTGGAGAAACAACCCCCCTGGGCCATGCGACGCATTTTCGATATGGTTCATCGTAGTGTCGGAACAGGTTTGAGTCGTGCCTTCACACTCCGTCATGAAAAATCACAGTTGATGCGGGATCTTGCCGTGGGGCGAATTGCTGCACCGCCCGGAGTGAACATCGCCGCGATTTGTACCGAAGAATGTGATCGCGTTGAGAGTACTTCAACGCGCCGAGAAGTGACGTATGCCGCCGCAGTGCGTTATGGAAGAAAAACGATGCAAGTGTTTGGCCGGGATCCAGATGAATTGATGCTGTCCGGCCCTTCGTAACAGGTCAAACGCGCGAAACGAAACTTTCGGGCGATGTCCGTAAGACTTTCGGGATTGTATTGGCATGCAACTAGTCTGCTCTAACCCCACAGCGTGCTATGGTGTCGGAGTCTGGACCAATGCCGCTGCTTCTCGTTGAAAGATTTCCAGGCGAAGGCGGCTGGTCCAGGGGAGCCGGTAGTTGAGATCTCCCTCTATCGGCTGGTTAATGTGTCGTGCAAACGCTTCCTTCCAACGAGTGTTCCAGGCCTCGGCTTGCTCAGAGTTTCCAAGGTGCTGATAGGCCAGAGCTAAGACCAGAAACACTTCGGCCCTGTCATGAGGGCTCGGAATGGCTAACGATCTCTGCAGAATCTCGATTGCGTCGCTGTCCTGTCCTGCACGAAACGCGGCAATTCCATGATTCATGAGATAATGTTGCGCAGCTGGTGATTTGCTGAGGGCACGTTCTGAGAATCGCAATCCAGCCTGCCGCCGTGCGAGCGACACTTCGACTTGTGCTGCGGAGCCAATCGCGAGAGCGGAATTGTTCTGCTGCAGGGAACCAAGCGTGCAGGTCCAACCGACAATATTAGCGACCGCGGGATTTGACGTTTCGGCGAATTTCCCGATGGCAATTTCGCATTGCCGCTCATATTCCACACGGTCCTCCGCATGCAGAGCCAACAGGGCTCGGTAGTAGATTCTCAAGGAATCGTCAGGCTGCTGTTCCAGGTGCCGGGAAAAGTCCGTCGCGGCGTCCTCCAAACGACCGAGCTCGGCGCGAACCTCACCACGTCGCGCGAATAAGAATGCAGACTTTGGAGGAGCGAGGGAATTGATCAGAGCGGTCAGATGGTAATCTGCGGCCGACCATTGTTTCCGACCAGCAAAACGCTCAACCTGCAGCGAATGCCATCTGCTCGCGTCGGCGCTGATCGTTCTGCGTCGAATTGCTCGATTTTCCGCTGTGGGATTGGTGCCATCCCAGCGTTGAATCATCGTCGAAGCGGTCAACAAGGCTGTCTCGTCTGGTGTAAAGGTCGCTGCATAAGCGTGGCTCTCTGGCCTGAGAATGATCAAGGGATGGCCTTGCGGCAAATCCCATACGCGAACCGTCGCATCCCGGCTGGACGAGACGATGCGTCGACCGTCCGCGGAAAACGCCAGGCTGGTGACTGCGCCGAGATGTCCCGATAAGTTGGCGATCTGCGCCGATTCGAAATTCACTTTTCCTGAAGTCGCCAGTTGTTCCTTCAACCGACGCACGTCCCAAACGCGAATTTGATGCTTCGCATCAGTCGCCGCGAGCCCGCGGCCGCGGCGACTAAACTCTAAGCCGCTGCAAAACAATGCCCCACCACCGGAAGTGCGGCCCACTTCTCGACCGTCTGCCGCATTCCAGAGGATCAGCGTCCCGGCCAGATCAATGGACGCGAGCAGTTGTGTTTCGGCGGCGACTTTCAACACGGCAGCGTTATGTCCATTGAGAATTCGCAGTTGCCGTCCTGTATCGGCATTCCACATTCGAACCGTTTTATCGGCGCTGCCCGAGATCACAACGTGCGACTCCTGTTGAAACACGACATCCAGGACGCTCTCGGTGTGGCCAGTCAGCTCGCGGATCATTTTTGCCGGCGGCCCTTGAGGATCAAGAAATGTGAACAACTCCTGTGCTTGTCTGGA
>JAQGHT010001138.1 GCA_028291565.1 Planctomycetaceae bacterium
TTGACTTCAAGACGTTTTCGGCCAAATGTGAAATTAGAACACCCGACCCCAATTCGGCGAAGTGATCATGCCAATTCCTTTTGCCAGCGTCATCAGATTTCGTTATTTTGATAAGGTGTTACATCAAGAAACTCGTTGCAGGGCACGGCGGAAGTCATGATCTGGACCCATTCGACATTTTGCAGGCCCGATCACGTTTCGGTGTTCCAACTGGCATTCTTGTTCACGTGGTTGCTATCCCTTGTCGCGAGTGGTCAGGAATCAAATCCAGCAAAAATCGATTTCGCCAAAGAAATCCTGCCCATTTTTCAGGCCAAGTGCTATTCCTGTCATGGCCCGATGTTGCGGAGTGGTGGACTGAGATTGGATCGGCGAGAAGATGTCCTGGTGGGGGGCTACTCTCAAAAACCGCTCCTTGGCGGAACGCCGGAAACCAACGAAATTTATCTCCGAGTTTCTTCGCAGGACCCCGCTTACCGTATGCCCAAAGGGGCCGATCCGCTGACTGCTGAGGAAATCTCGGTTTTTCATCGTTGGGTTGAGCAAGGTGCGATCTGGCCCGAACTGGCATCTGCGGCCGGCAAGAATCAAGTCGACTGGTTCGATCAGCAGGCGTGGCTCGATTATTTCGGACTCTGGCTCGAAGTTCCCGGATTCATTTTCTGGGCTTGGGGTATGCTGGTTGTGATGGTGTTTCTGTGGTTCGCTGAACGTTATCGGCAAGCCGCCGAGAAAGGCCGAGCGTGGACGACTGGCCGCTGGTTTCGTTGGCTGAGTCCCCTTCGTGGATTCCGGTTGGCCCATTTCTTTCTGGTTGCCACTGTGATGGGGTGGGTTTTGACCGCTCTTGTCGTTCGTGGACAATCCCTCAAACTGCAGCTGGCTGCAAATGAGCTGAAAATCGCGCGCGGCAACGGCGTTTCCAATGTTGCTTCCGTAAATAGCGTCTATGGTAATCCGCCAATTCCCCAGCATCCGGGACACGCGCCGCGTCTAAAAGGCGAATATTATCGCGGAAATTGCGAACGCAGCCCCAAATTGTTCAACGGTGGAAACTATCGCACAGCCACATTGCGTGTTAGCCTGGTTGATTCGCAAGGACGCGAAGTGAATTATGGCGACCATATCGAACCCAACAGCCTGTCAATTCGTTTTGAACTCGAACGTCCCAAAGGCACGACGCCGACCCTTTATGGAGAAGGCATCGTCAAGGGTGTCTTTTTAACGTCGCAATTGGTTTCCGAAACTCCGGCGAAGCCAGATCGGCCCGTGGTTCGATTGACGGAAACGAAACCCGGTTGGCAATGGGAAGCCACCGTACCGCTGAACGGACCCAACGATGCCGCGGCCAATTTGCTGTCGGGACTGATTTATGTCTACCAGGGGGCCATTGACGATTCCAACAAAATTCGAGGCAGCCTGCACTATGGCATTAAATACGATCTGCAGCTGAAGGAATTGGTTCTGCAACCCGATTCCCAAGTCTGGCTGGGGTCTCTATTCTGGACTCCCACACTGGAACATCCGACGCTCGGCAAAGTGCCTCTCAAGGAATGGTTCAACGACAAACCGATTCCCGAAATCACGGGAGAGAACTCTGTAGACCCGCTGTTGCTGGGAATTCCGGAACACGAGAAGAAACTGAAGCAGAAGCTGTAACGGGCGAATTGGGCATTCCCAATTGCTTTGGGTCTTCCCGTCGATATATAATTGAGCGATTATGCATTATGTCGGTCTGCGGATGCCGCTCCCGCCTAGTTGACGTTTCCCGCCTGAGAAAGTACCGCCTGCAATCCGTGTTTGAGTCCTCGTACCGTGATTGATGAGACTTTGTTGTTGTAGGATGGACATTCCTGTCCGTCTTGCTGATTGTTGTATGTAGGATGGACATTCTTGTCCGTCTCACGCTCCGCCCTGACAAACGATTTGCTAAAGGAAGGACGGATCGGATTTTCCGACATCCCGCCTGGTTCCATCGCAATTCGATATTCGCGAATGAGCGTGTGACGGACCGAAAAGTTCTTCCTGCTTGTCGAACTGCTTCGTATGTTGGTCAACGGGACGGAGCGTCCGACGGACAGGAATGTCCATCCTACGTGGATCAAGTCTCATTTTTGACGGGGCGGAACCGCGGAGCCTGACCTGGAATGGTTTCTAATATGTTGCCACGCAAGTCTTCTGCTCGCCAGTTTCGATGGATCCATCCCGGCTTCACGCTGGCGGTGATCTTTTGGGCGTCCAGTTTTGCGATCCAGGCGGCCATGTCGGCGGAAACGACCCCGGAACTGACGGAATTCTTTGAGTCCAAGGTCCGGCCGGTATTGATCAATCGCTGCTTTGAATGTCATGGAAACGGTCAAAGCAAAGGTGGTCTGAGTCTCGAGAATCGCGACAGTTTTCTCAAAGGGGGCGAAACAGGCGTCGTGGTGGAACCCGGCAAGCCGGATGAAAGTTCGCTGATTGAGGCGATCCGGCATGATGGGGCGATCAAGATGCCGCCCAAGCATAAGCTTCCGGAACGAGAAATCGCCGATCTGACGAAATGGGTCACTCAAGGCGCCACCTGGCCGATTCTGAATGTCAAGATTCCGCTGGGTAACTTGTTTGATGACGTTGCCGAGACCTCGCTGGGCGACGCCATCGATTCGGACCAATTCAAAGCGGCAGCCGACGCCACTGATCTGGGCGTGGATCGGGTCGTCCAAGGTTGGGGGACGGAAACAGAAATCGCCAGTGGCATCAAGTTCGATTTTCAGTCTCTCGGCAGCGGGACTGAAACACATGGTCTCGTGATGAACGACGCCTGGGGTGACAATGGTGGCATTCGGACTTTGGGGCAGAAAGTGGACGCCAATCTGCCACGAACCGAAGCCGGAATCGGCATGCACGCCAATGCTTTGATTACGTTTGATTTGACCGAAATTCGTAAAGCCGGCAATTTACCGCCGACTCAGTCGTTTGTCTTCCGTTCCGAACGGGCCGGATTGAATGACGATGTGTTTGGAAATGGCGGTATCGTCCAACTGGCCGTGATTGTCAGCCGTGCGACCGGTGCCCCGAACGAAAAGGTTCTCGCTGCATTTGTGAACGGGAAGAAAGTCGATTTCGCCTTCGAAAATGGGAAGTTCGCGATTTCGGGTGCAGTTCCCTCACCGCTCACCTCGAATGGTCAATTCGCGAATTTTGAAGTTCCGTTACCGTCCGAAGCTCAGTTCATCACTCTGGTGGCGACGGGGGCCTCGACCGGACCTGGTGGGAATCCGATTTCCTCCGACCACTCCGTTTTTTCCGAAGCAAGGTTGGAGTTTGAATCGCCGACAGTGACGATCGCTCAACTCGGTCGGGCCGCACCGATTAGTGAGTATATCATCACACCTCAACAGCGGGCCTTCTGGTCCTTTCAGCCAGTACGAGATGTGCCCAGTCCCGTGGTGAAAGACGCCGGGTGGATCAAGAAGCCACTGGATGCGTTCATTTTGGCGGAGCTGGAACAACGCGGTCTCAAACCCGTGAATGCGGCCGACCGGTCCACATTGCTACGACGGGTCTCGTACGATCTGACCGGATTGCCCCCGACTCCCGAAGAAGTGACAGCTTTCGTGAATGACACTTCATCCGATGCCTGGGAACGGGTCGTGGATCGGCTGCTGGCGTCGCCACACTATGGAGAACGCTGGGGCCGGCATTGGCTCGACGTGGCCCGCTATGCGGAAGATCAAGCCCACACGTTCCAGGCGCGGAATTACCCGAACGGTTACCGTTATCGCGACTGGGTCGTGAATTCCTTGAATCAGGACAAACCCTACGACCGCTTCCTGATGGAGCAAATTGCGGGTGACTTGCTTCCCGATTCGCCCGACGCCAAAACGTCTGCATCAGATCGCATTGAACGTCTGCCCGCCTTGGGGTATTTCGCCCTCGGGCCAGTCTACTACCAGGATGCAGGCTGTGCTGCCAAGGCTGCTGCCGATGAACTGGATGACCGCGTCGATACGCTCGCTCGTGGCTTATTGGGACTGACCGTTGCGTGTGCCCGTTGTCATGACCATAAGTTTGATCCGATTTCTCAACGCGATTATTACAGTCTGGCAGGCGTCTTCTCCAGTTCCGCCTATCAAGAAGCTCCTTTGGCTGCGGCTGATGTGATTGAACGCTATCAAGCTGGCCAAAAAACGATCAAAGAACAGCAGGATGTCATTCAGAAGTTTCAGGAGTCCGAAGCCATTCGGCTGCAGGAACTGCAGGCTCGAGAATTGACCGCCAAGCTGTTAATCGCGGTTTGGCAATTCAAGCATCCGTTGGCCAGTCTGCAGAAGAAGCCGTCAAAGGCCGAAATCGCCAAAGCTGCGGGGGTGCCTGAATGGCAATTCGAACGCTTTGAAAAGTTTCTAGAATCCAAGAATAAGGATCAGATTCCACAACTGAAGGCGTGGTACGAATTGCCCGAACCCGACGCGAATCGGACGGATGCAATTCCCGAAGTGGTGACCAAAGCCGCCGAAGCGTTTCGAACTGATGTCGTCGCGGCGCTTGACGCCCGGGAGACACTGAAAAAGCAGTTTGTGGATGCGGTGGCCGCTGCGCCCGAAGCGGAGAAATCGAAGCTGAAGCAAGCCGATTTGCCACAACCGCATGCTGGATTACTGGAACAGGTCTTTCAAAAGCAAAATGGCCCTGCAATCCTTCCACTAGATAAAGTGGAAGGATTATTAACGGGTGACGCGAAACAGAAGCTCACCGATTTCAAGACCGAATTGGCGAAACGGCAGAAGGAATCGCCCCCGATGTATCCGGTCGCCCATAGTTTGACCGAGGGCAAACCGGCGGATATGCGGATCTATCTGCGCGGCAACCATCAAAAGCCTGGTCCCGAGGCACCACGCCGGTTCCTGGCGGTGTTGACGCCGGACGAACCGCAGCCGTTTACGCAAGGGAGTGGCCGGCTGGAATTGGCCCGGGCGATCGCGAGCCCGAACAATCCTTTGACGGCACGAGTCATCGTCAACCGCGTCTGGCAGCAACATTTTGGCCGCGGCATCGTCGGAACGCCGAGCAATTTTGGTAGCCTCGGCGAGCGTCCCTCGCATCCTCAGTTACTGGATCATCTGTCCCATTTCTTCATGGCGAACGGCTGGTCTTTCAAGAAGCTGCACCGCGAAATCGTCCTGTCCGCAACATATCAACTTAGCAGCGGATTCGACGCACACAATCTGGAGGTCGACGCGGATAACCGATACTTCTGGCGGATGAATCGACGTCGGCTGGATGTGGAAGCCTGGCGTGATTCGCTGCTGTCAGTCTCGGGCGGACTGGATCCCACTGTTGGCGGACCATCGGGTGATCTTGGGTCCGCGGGCTACAGTCGCCGGACGTTGTATGGGAAAATCAGCCGGCACGACTTGAATCCGCTGCTGCGACTGTTTGACTTCCCGGACCCGAATATCACCAGCGAAAAACGGACTCAAACCACCGTTCCGTTGCAGCAGCTGTTTGTGCTGAACAGCGAGTTCTTTGTCCGGCAGGCTCAGGCATTGACCAAGCGATTGACATCGGATCCAAAGGAAGCCGACGCGGAACGAATTCGCCGAGCCTACCTGTTGCTTTATGGTCGTCCTGCGACCGAAGACGAGCTGCAGTTGGGCCAAAGTTTTCTGGCCGCGACAGCAATTACAGACGACAAGGGCCAGCCAGCCATGTCAAATCTCAGTGCCTGGCAGCAATATACTCAAGTGCTGTTGGGGGCGAACGAATTTACGTATGTAGACTAACGCCATCGACAAAAAGTTTTGATTGCGAAGTAACGATAATTGTCGCTTGTGATTGATGATTAACGGACTCCAGGAATTTCCAAGATGCAACCAATAAACAATCTCTCTCGTCGCGACATGTTGCAGCGATTTGGCATTGGATTAGGTTCTTTGGGTTTGGCGGCCGTGTTGGCAGGCGAAATGCCGGCTGTCGCTGCGGAATCCTCTAATCCGCTGGCACCCAGGCCGCCCCATTTCGCCGCCAAGGCCAAACGCGTCATCCATCTGTTCATGAACGGCGGGCCTTCGCAAGTCGATACGTTCGATCCGAAACCAGCCCTGGAGAAATTTGCCGGGCAACTGCCACCGGAATCTCTATTTCCGCGTGGACGAACCAAGGGCAAATTGATGCCCTCGCCCTTCAAATTCGCCAAGGCAGGGCAGAGCGGTATTGAAGTCAGCGACCTGTATCCCCATCTCGCCAAGTGCGTCGATGATATGTGCATCGTTCGCTCGATGCATACGAATCTGCCGAACCATGAGCCTTCATTCCTGATGATGAACTCGGGTGAGACTCAACCGACGCGGCCCTGCATGGGTTCCTGGTTGACGTATGGGTTGGGGTCCGAAAACCAAAACCTGCCAGGTTACGTCGTGCTCTGTCCGGGATCCCCGACAGTGGGACCGCAGTTGTGGAGCAACAGTTTCCTGCCAGGAATTTATCAGGGAACTCATATCAATAACTCGAACAGCGATCCCAAGACGATGATTCGAGACATCAACAATCGTTATCTGGCTCAGCCTGTTCAGCGGCGGCAAATGGATTTGATGCAGCAATTGAACCGCAAACATCTGGAGACGCGCAACCTGGACGGGCAACTCGAAGGCCGTATTGCTTCTCTCGAGATGGCCTATCGGATGCAGTTCGAAGCTCTGGAAGCATTTGATCTGAACCAGGAATCCAAGGTGACTCGCGAATTGTATGGCGACGGCCAGTTCGCAAATGGCTGCCTGATGGCTCGGCGGTTGGTCGAACGGGGTGTCCGCATGGTTCAAGTCTACTTCGGCGGAGGTCAACCCTGGGACGATCACGGCGACATCGCCAATCACCGCAACCACGCCAAGCAAAGTGATCAGGCCATTGCTGGTTTGCTGAACGATCTCAAATCAAAGGGTCTACTGCAGGATACGTTGGTCATCTGGGGTGGCGAATTCGGCCGTACGCCGTCATCGGAAGGCTCTAAAGGTCGCGATCACAATAACTTGGGCTTTTCCATGTGGCTGGCAGGCGGCGGAGTCAAGGGGGGCCTGGCGTACGGTTCAACAGACGAATTGGGCTTCGCGGCAGTCGATCAGAAAGTCCACGTTCACGACCTGCACGCCACGATTCTGCATTTGATGGGACTGAACCACGAAAAACTGACCTACCGATATAGCGGCCGGGATTTTCGATTGACCGATGTGCACGGTCATGTGGTGACGGACATCATTGCATAGAAGCTTTGGAATTCCAAAGTTGGGAGTTGACGACAGACAAGTAACAATGAGACCCACCGTCCAGGTTGCATCGGACGATTATCTCTACCGATCACAGATCTGAATCGAACATATCGGACCGGCTGGACAAATCAGTCCTGCCGGTCCATCGCATTTATCAGCCAGCAGCCTTTGTTGCAGACTTCGGGGTTCGTTCAAATGTCGATGGTTCGCTGATTGACACACTTTGCAGAACCCGGCGACTCCTCGCGTTTGGATCAAAGCCAGTACGTCATAACGTCAACAACTTCTGTCAATTGTCATTTCGTCCCGTCGACGCCATAAAACCCTGGTGAATCCATGATGTTGGCATGACGTTCATATCTTGTGGACAATCTGTGTGCTTTGTCAATTGACATTTTTTACTTGGATCTCTAGGCTGAAGATATCCAAAATTCCGGAAACCCACGCCTCAAGCTTCTGGAGCCTTAGAACATGTCGAATTCCCAGGGGGGAACGTCTCGCCGAAGCGATGACGAAGCCAATAAGATGACGTTGCGGATCATGGACCTGTTCCTGACGCACAAGTTGCCTGTTGCGAAGATTGCGGAAACGCTGAGTCGAGAAGAAGGACGCCCGTTTTCTCGGACGCTGGTTTATAGCTATATCCAGCGATCACCCATGATGAACATCCTGCGGCTGGTGCCGCCGCACCTGGCCGACATGAAGAAGGCGGAATTTGTTCACACATTCGGCATTCCGTCCGATTGCCTGTGGGTGGCGGATGTTGAAAGTCCCAACTCGTCTCCCGAACTTGTGACGGAGTTGGCTGCTGACGTCGTGCGTGATTTGACGATCGAACTGGGGCAGCGCAAGAACGCCTTGAAGGCGGGGGAAACGCAGTCCAGTCGATCCGGGCGTGGTGCCGCGACATTGGACCGCGATGTGCCGGCAGTGGGAATCGGGCTGGGTACGGGCTCGATCAGCCTGGATTTCGCCAAGGCCTTCGCCCGCGTCATGCGAGTCCACAACGAATCGGATCCAGCTCCCTTTCCCAAGTGCAACCTGCACGCATTGGTTTCCGCCTATCCGCCGAAGTATCCGCAGTTCTGCCCGATGAGTTTTTTCGCGTTATTCGCAGATCACTTTATCAATGAACGGATCGGTCTGATGACCGAACCGATGGTGAGCTGCGCCGACTTCGACGACATGTGTCAGAATAAACGCCGATTTGGCTTCTATCGAGCCTATCAGCGCCGCGAAGAAGTCGACATCGTCGTGACGGCCATGGGTGGTTTTGGTGTCTCGTCAGACTTGTATCGCCAGTTTCTGGAAGACGCGGGACTACAGGAAGCGCATGTCGCCAACGTCGACGATCTGGTCAAAGAATACGGGCTGGTCGGCAACGTCCAATATCGGGCTTATACCGAAACAGGCGCCTTCCTGGAAAAGGATCATGATCCGGTCGGCCTGAAGCGTCCGCCCACGTTGTTTGAATTGAAGGACCTGTCACGAATCGCCACGACCAAAGATCGATTCGTTGTGTTAGTCGTCAGACGTTCCTCAAGAGATACGACAGCCAGTGTCACGAACCGGGCTCGAGCCCTGCTGCCTTTGTTGCGGGCCAAGAAGGGGGAAGAGTTGCGCGTCTTCTCGCATCTGATCATCGACGTGATGACGGCCAATGAAGTCTTGCGATTGCACGACCAACTCTATCCCGACGGAACGCCACGGCCGGAACCGCAAATTGGGGAAGATTAGGGCGCTGTAACGAAATAGGTTGTTTTCCTTTGACTATTCGGTAATCGAGATACTTTCAGTCGTTTTGGAACACTAATCAGCGCTAATTTACGCTAATCAGGATTCCATCCCGCAAGGGTCGTCAGGCAACACAATTGCGACTTTCCTTGTCGTTATTAGCGTTCCAGCTTCCCCTGTTTTCCAGTGTTACGCGCGATAGCGAGTGAAAATATATTTGAATTGGAATCGATCGATCCGCAGGCATTGCTGCATGTACTGATGTCTCAAAGTTGATCAACTTTTTTGTAACAGCGGCTAATTTTCCCCCGCCGCTTCCAGCTGGTCCAACAGCCGGTCGGCGAGTTCCGTTCTTGTGAGTCGCACGTATTGACCGTTGACCGGTCCCAGGAGCGCGTACTGGTGCATTCCCGATCGAGTATTGGCGACCATCAGGTCGGCCTGAGAATGCGTTCTTGAGGCCTCAGCGATGCGCAAGAGTTCCTCGTCGCTGAGGCCAACTTCCAGTTTGAATTTGACGAGTTGGCCTTTGAAGCCCCACGGTTGTCGAATGAAGTCGATCAATTTCGGGGTGGGGACGAGCCGCAGCCAAAGCTCTCGATGGCCACTCTTGATCTTTCCCGCTGAGGCATCGAGCATGGTTGGTGTAGATGCCGCGTGTGCACCAGCAGCAGGCTCAACCTGCCAGGAGGCTCTCTCGGTATCGAAACAGGTTCCGGGCGCTGGTGCGTAGGTTCCCGCCAGCTGAAAATCGCTGACGGCGGCACTGTGGATGATGGCATCAAACTTTTGACTCGTGATCAGTCGCTCCATCAATCCGAGCAGATCGTCAAACGTCCGATAGGATTGAACGTCCCAGTTGCCGCCCGGATGAGCGGGATTAGCTGAATGATTCGCCAACAGTTCCGGATTCGATGTCAACAGACAGACCGAGTGGCCTCTGGCGTGGGCCGCTGTCGCAATCAGACTCCCTGTCCGGCCGCTGAAGACATTGGTAATCACCCGCACGTCATCGAGTGGCGTTTGAGTGTTGCCGGCCGTAATCAGAATCCGCATGCATTAACTCCCTGAATGTTCCGCCAGACGCAGTTCTACGGTAGCTCACGGTTTCAGAGATCGAGGAGCTACAGCAGGACTGCTTATGACTTAAAACCAGACAAAAGACCGAGGAACCAGTGGGTTAACACTCACCGCTCACCAGGTTGTTTGTCAGCCTCTTACCTCGACTTTTGCCATATTACAGAACAAGAATGATCGAACACTATTTGAGATTTTGAAACACAGAGGCACAGAGGACACAGAGGTTTTCAAGCGAGATTTCTCTGTGTCCTCTGTGCCTCTGTGTTTCAAAAGTATCTGTGGAATGTTTTTGGTTCCAAGTGAACCGTTCGGGCATTCAAAAATGCCCAGATGTTTCCAATTTCTCAAGGAATTCGCATCAATTTGTCGCTAAAACATCGCCAAAGTCGAGCTTACATTGGTTTAATGGGACTCATGCGACGGCCAGGAGATCGGTCTCATGCGTCCCATGAATGCCATTCCGCACAAGCCAGAGGCTTATGCTACGACGCGGCCGGCCGATCTCCGTCGTACGATGTTTGCGTCGCTCTACTTATTGAGCCCCGCTAGCGGAAATGCTCAGCAATTTCGTGCGCGTTCGAATAAATAGAGCGCCATCCGCGATGGCTGGCGTCGCAATAATGCTTTCACCCAGGTCATTGCTGGCGAGCTCTTCGTATTCTGGACTGTTCTTGAGAACGAGGACTTTACCATTTTCGCCCGCCAGATAGATCTTTCCGTCCCCCAGAATCGGTGAAGCGAAAAAACTACCGTTGTTGCCCAGGCGTTTTGGATCACGCAGTGCGATTCCTTTCTGAATGTCAAAGACGGTGCTGATCCCGCCTTCTTTCAGCAGAAACATCCTGCCGTCTGCAACGAACGGAGAGACGATATGGTCCGTGTGTTTCGTCGGATGCTTCCACAGGAGATGCGTTTTCGTGACATCTCCTTCACCGCCGCCGCGAATCGCCATGATGAACTGCTCGGCCGCCTTTTCGCCCAGCTGGGTGAAAGTCGCCCCCGCGAAATTATCGGGATGTAGAAACGCGATATCGAGTTCGCGGCCTTCCAGGAAGCCGTCATGATTCAGGTCGCCGCGATCAAATGTCCGTTTGAAAAATGCTTCAGGAACGGGAGTTTCGCCCACAAACGCCTGAATTTCTTTCTTGTCGAGTTTCCCGTCCTGATTACCCGTCTTGACCTGGTCGACAGAAGCCAGCCATTGATTGGCGATGCCGCCGCTCTGGACTGAAATGTAGATGATGCCGTCCTGGCAGACGGGCGTCGTTTTGATGTTCCGGAGCAGTGTTTTCGCGAACCAGCGGCGTTTGCCAGTATCGGGATCATAGCCGATCAGCATCCCCGTTCCGGCAACGACGATGTCATCGCGCCCGTTTGCGGTGCTGATCACCGGATGCGAATAATTGACTGCCATATCCAGTCGTTCGTCTTTCCAACGCAGCTTGCCGGTCTTTTTGTCGAACGCATACAGCGCGGGATTCAGGTCGTCGTCCTGGCAAAACAGCACCAAGTCTCGGTACAGGACCGGCGACATGCCCGGCCCCCATTTCATGACGAAGAACGGCGTAGGCAGTTTCTGTTCCCAAACATCCTTACCGCTCGCTGCATCGACCGCCAATAGACCGAGTGTACTGAAGTAGAAGTAGACCCGGTCCGCATCCGCGGCCGGAGTCGCACTGGCTTGGCTGTTTGTCTCGTGGACTTCCGAGAGTTTCCCCGTTGGCCAGTTTCGCTGCCAGAGTTGCTTGCCGGTCGCTTCATCAAACGCGAACAGACTGACTGTTGTTTTATCCGTCATGCCACTGACGAAGACTCGGCCCGCCGCGACAACAGGGCAACCGACCCCGTCGCCGATATTGGCCGACCATTTGACATTCTCCGTCGCTGAAAATTTGACTGGCAACGGTTTGGTGCTGGCGGAAATGCCTGTGGAATTTGTGCCTCGGAATTGCGGCCAGTCTTCGGAACGGGCACTTGTCACCGTGCAGAGAAACGGAATCATCAATGCTGCCACGGACAATGACTGAATGACTCCGCGACGGCGGATTGGCAAAAATGTCTGCGGCATGATTCAAAGTCCTTCAAAACAAAAGGTGATCTGAGAGTTGCAGGCAGGCGCATGCCATTTGGGATGGAAATAAAGGAGGTTAACCACGAAACACACGAATGACACGAAAAGGGGAAAGAGTGAAAAACAGGGATGCTGCGTTGGAATGGATCGCGAACCGTTCTGTTAGACAAGAAACTTAGCTTTTAAGCAGGTAGTAGTGCAAAGGCCGTGGACCTACCGGTGCGAGTCCGGTGGCGTGGGAGGTTCGGCACATTATGCCGTTTCAGTGAAATCATGAGTTTACTTTTCTGTTGCGTACGGCTTATTTTTTCTCATTGACATCTGGCAGAGTCAAAAGCCCCTGGCTGCTGAGCCAGCGTTTGCAGAGATGCATCCAGCTCGATGGAGGTTTCTCGTTTTGCCGCACACCAAAGTCGTGTTCGCCCGTCGCGTAGATGTGCAACTCCGCGGAAATCTTCGCCCGCTTCAATGCCAGATACATAAAGACGCTATGCTCGGCGTCGCTAATGGAATCGTCCGAACTATGTACCAGCAGGATTGGTGGCGTGCCGGCAGGAGTCTTGATGCCGGGGGCAATTTGATCTTTGTCCTTCGCCTTCAGGTATCCCGAATAACACAAAACGGCGAAATCGGGCCGGCAGCTGACTTTGTCTGTGGCGTCGATTTCTGGGTACATCCGCTGCTCAAAACCCGTCGCCGTGGCTAATGCGAGGTGGCCACCGGCGGAGAATCCAACCATTCCAATCCGCTGAGGGTTAATGCCCCATTCTTTGGCTCGACTTCGAATCAGGCTGACGGCGCGCTGAGCGTCGAGTAACGGGCCAAGCGGTGGTTCTCCTTTGATATCGCCGGGACGCCGTGGACAGCGATATTTCAGGATGATGGCCGTCATACCTCGAGAATTCAACCATTCTGCGACTTCCTCACCCTCAAGTTCCCAAAACAGGTCGTGGTAGCCCCCTCCTGGGCAGATCAGCATGGCCGTTCCCGTGTTTTTGTCTTTGGCCGCAGGATAGATAGTCAATGTCGGTTTCGTGACATTGGTAATCAGTCTGGTTGGCTTGCCGATGAGGGCCGACTGATAGGTGCGATTGTTTTCTTCACCCTTGATCCCGACATCTCCCGGCACCTTATCCGGCCATAGTTCGACGACCAGCGGATCCGCGGCAAGCAGAGTGGATCCAGATAGACTGAGGTACAAAACGAGAGTCCAACCGGCGATTCGATTCATGAAACGGTTCCCGCAGTGCTCGCTAGGGAAAAGTAGTGCAAAGGCCGTGGACCCACCGGGACAAGCCAGGTGGCGTGAAAGTTTTGGTATCGGATTCAAACATCCTTGGGCACTGACCAGTGTCCTTCGCGATATTTCCGTTTGACCAGCATGGCGGCGGCTTCGTGATTGCTGATCTGCTCGGTCTCGGGATTGAAATGCAATACACTGTCAACTCGAGCGGCAATGTTGGAAAGATGCACGATCGTGGCGGCGAGATGTCCCACCATCGGATGGGCATTAGTCTGTTTCACCTTGCCGCGGATGCAATCGAGGAAATTGGTGTGATGCGCTGCCAGGTCCGCTGAGCCTGTGCGTTCGGCAATCAACTTGTTTCTGGGGCCGAACAGCTTCCAGCCGATCGTGTGTCCCATGATCAGGACGCCTTTCGTCCCATAAAACGCTGCCCCGTTCTCGTAACCTTCCTGTAGGTAAGGGGACCAGATTCTCTGTTCAAAAATGAACTGTTTCTTCTTGCCGGTTTTGGGGTCTGGGGCGTATTCACAGACCGAATATTGAGAATCCGGAAACTGCTGATCATCGTCGAAAAACAGTTTGGTTCCGAAACAGGAAACGCGGTGGGGATGTGTCGTGACGCCCAGTCCCCACAGCGCCACATCAATGTCGTGCACGCCATCATTGCCAATGTCGCCACAGCCAAAATCGTACCACCAGCGCCAGACACCGGGCAGCAGGTTCGGGCGATAGGGCACGGCTGGTGCTGGTCCAAGCCATGTGTCATAGTCGAGATTCGCGGGAGGCATTCCGGGTTGACTTTTGCCGATCGTACCCCGCAGCTGACTGTTCCAGGCCTTGGAAATCAGTACGTCGCCGATGTCACCATTCAGAACGCGTTGGATGCCGTCCTGCACACAAGCGGTACTGCGGCTTTGGGTCCCCACCTGAACGACTTTGCCGGTCCGCTGAGCTGCGTCGACGAGCAAACGTCCTTCGCGAATATTGTGGGAGCAGGGCTTTTCCACATAGACATGTTTGCCGGCATTCAACGCCAGCAGCGCTGCGGGGGTATGCCAGTGATCGGGAGTCGCGATCCAGACCGCGTCCACGGTCTTGTCGTCCAGCACCTGCCGTAGATCCCGGGTGATTTGTGGGCTTTTCCCTTTCGCCTGCTTGACGACCTCGGCCGCGCTGGCGAGCCGTTTCTCATCCACATCGCACAACCAGGCAATTTCCACGTCATTCCGAGCCGACAGAGTTCGAACGTGCCCCGTTCCCATTCCGCCGGTGCCAATGACCGCGACGACGGCCTTCTCAGCGGGGTCGGCAGCCAGAACGCTGCCGCTCACTCCGACGGCAATCGCCGCCGCACTGGCACCTTGCAGGAATACTCGCCGATTCGTTGAATTTGAGAGCATGAGAGTGACATCCTGTGTTCGTGGTGTGTCTTAGAAAAAATGAAACTCCATTCGAATGACTCGTTCCGGCCACATCAACGATTGACTATACATCCCGGGTGCGAAAATACCAATGAATAGGCAGGAGCAGCGTCGCGCCGCCGCTTGGATGCCGGTCACTGAAAAGCCGTCATTGAATTGACTTGGGCTCGATAATCTGCGATCGCGCTGATCAATCCGTCGCGAAGCGTCGTTTGGGCCACGAAACCAAATTTCTCTCGAGCACGACTCGTATCGAGGCACCGCCGGGGCTGTCCATCGGGTTGCGAATGATCCCAGGTGACCTGACCGGAATAGCCCGTGAGTTCGACGATCAGTTGAACCAGATTTCGAATGGAGATTTCCTGATTCGCCCCCAAATTGACAGGGGCCGGCTCGTCATAGTGTTCCGCGGCGAGAATCAGGCCGGCCGCGCAATCGTCGACATAGAGGAACTCTCGAGAAGCGTTTCCACTTCCCCAGACTTCGATTTCAGATAAGCCCCGTTGCTGAGCTTCGACACATTTCCGAATCAATGCGGGAATCACGTGGCTACTGAGTGGGTCGTAGTTATCGCCCGGGCCAAACAAGTTGACAGGCATCAAATAAATGCCACTGAGCCCATATTGCTGGCGATAGCTTTGGAGCATCACGAGCAACGCCTTTTTCGCAATGCCGTAGGCCGCGTTCGTTTCTTCAGGGTAGCCGGACCATAAGTCCTCTTCGCGGAACGGGACAGGCGTGAATTTGGGATAGGCGCAGACAGTTCCGACCTGAATGAACTTGCGGAGTCCGTGGCGTCGGGCCCCTTCGATCAGGTTCATGCCCATCTGCAAATTTGAGAAAAAGAAACGACCCGGTTCGCGGCGATTCGCACCAATACCACCGACCTCGGCCGCTAGATGAAAGATTATCTCGGGCTGAAATTCGCGGAACAGCCGCTCCACGGCTGAAGTATCGATCAGGTCAAATTCCTGGTGTGAAGGGACGAAGAGCAATTCGCACCCGCGCTGTCGCAACTGCGCACAAACCGCCGCTCCAAGGAACCCGGTCCCACCGGTCACCACAATTCGGTGCTGTCGTAACGAGAGTGACATGGCCTGTTCGTTCAAGTCGGGCGGACAATCCGGTCTGTCTGTGATTGATACTGTTCGCGGTGACGAATGAGTTGTATGTCAATATATACCCCCGCGTTCGAAACGTCTCATTTCTGCCCGCGTACGGTATATCCTGTTCGCGGCCACGAATGAGTCTTTTTCAATACTGGTCCCCGCGATCAAACTTCTCGTTCTTAACCGTGTGGGTTTAAGGTGTTTTCCCGTGGCGTCTGAAACATCTCGGCAATGACTTCTTCCAGCGGCCGATCGAGGACTCCAACATCTTCAATCGGGTAGGCGGCCAGGACCGCCGCCAGAACTTCCGCGACCTTGTGCTTCGGAACACGCAGTTTGGCGCGCGGTGCTTGCGCCTCGAAGACTTCGCCAAATCGATTCAAGTCGGATGGCACCTGGTTCGAGGCGAATTGCAGTTCAATAAGTTTGTGTGTGCTGAATCGGTCGACGATCTGAGCCAGTGGCCCATCGTGCTGCACTTTGCCGTGATTGATAATGACCGCCCGCTGACATAGTGCTTCCACGTCCTTCATGTAATGGCTGGTGAGGACGACGGTGACCCCGTGTTGGGCCTGATAAAACTTCAGGAAGTCCTGGACACGGCGTTGAGAGACCACATCCAGGCCAATGGTCGGTTCATCCAGAAACAAAACCTCGGGACTATGGAGCAGGGCTGCGATCAGTTCCATTCGCATCCGTTCACCTAGTGACAATTCCCGAACGGGCTGCGAGACCAGCCGTTTCACTTCCAGGAGCTCCGTCAGTTCGTCCAGCCGACGCTGGAAGGCCCCTTCTTCCAGACGGTAGATCTCTTTGTGTAAGCGGAAGGATTCTTGAGCGGGCAGGTCCCACCAGAGTTGGTTTTTCTGCCCCATGACCAGCGCGAAGCGGCGGCGATAGGCGTTTTCGCGCTTCCATGGCACATAACCCAGTACGGAAGCCGTGCCCGATGACGGGTAGATCAGACCCGAGAGCAGCTTTAAAGTCGTCGTCTTTCCGGCTCCATTGGGGCCGAGAAACGCAACCATTTCACCCTGTTCAATACTGAAGCTGACGTCGTCGACGGCGCGCACTTCCGAGTATTCGCGGTGAAATAATCCCGCGAAAGCCGCACGCAATCCCTCGCGCTTGCGATAGACGCGATAAATCTTGGTCAAGTTTTGAATGTGAATGGCAGGCATGCGTGGATTTTATGCGAACAGGGAGAAAATTTCATCCTGTTGGAAATCCAGGCTTGTTCCCAGGTCCGGCAAGAGTTGCGGACATGGTCGAATAAAGTGAGCGAACACTTTTTTGTCGATTTTTCGCAATTTGCCAGAATGTGACGCACATTTTGGAGGGATCTACGGTTGATTTCACCGGCGATCGTTCGCAGCACGATTTCGCCAATTCTTCGGTATGTCCTATTTTTGTTGAGAGAAACTCGGTCCGAACCCATTACTAATGATGACTGCTTCAGGCGAATGCCTGCCGTCTGTTTTTAATGCTGGCCACGGGAGAACGAGTCAGAAATGACTTTGACAAATTCGAGATTCCACATCGGTTTTTCGAGATCCTTTTGTCCGGATTTTGCGTCCAGATTATCAGCGGCCACTTCAACAGAGGGCTTACTGCGTCTGAAGCACTTCGGACATGCTGAGTTGTGGAGAATCTTACCGCCAATTGTCTGATAGACTTTTTGAATTCGTCGTGAGAAGCCCGTTACATGAATCACCCACTGGCTGAGCCAATTTGCGATCACGCATCGACTGAGTCCGATGCGTTGTTGCTGGGTTGGGAAAGAAATCACCGTCGAGCGGTGGGATTCAGTGACGCACTGCCATCGTCTGAATCTCAATCAGAGCCGCCCGTGCTGTTTGGCGGACCGCATTTGATGACGGTCGCGCCGACGGGGGCGGGTAAAGGACGCTGCTGCGCGATTCCGGCACTTTTGACTTATCCCGGCCAGATGATTGTCGTTGATATTAAAGGAGAACTGTACCTCACCACACACCGTCGCCGCCGGGAACTGGGACAACACGTGGTGAAACTCGATCCATTTCGGGTCATTTCCCCTGAGACCGATGGGCTGGATCCTTTAGACATCGTCGATCTGCCGAATGCCGATATTGAAACCGATTGCCAGACCCTGGCGAAGCTGTTGTCTTCAGGCAAGGAATTCACCCGTGATCCCTTTTGGCATTTGATCGCCAACAGTTTGAACTCCGGCATTCTGGGCTATATCGCCTCCTGCGAAGAGCCGCCGCAGCGTTCTTTTGCCCGTCTGTGCGAAATTTTGCATAGTGACGATGTGGTCTATCACCTCGCCGTGTTGCTGGATACCGTTGGCAAGCGGATGCCCAAAATGAGCTATCAGGAAATCACCGCCTTCCTGCAATTGCCCGAAAAGGAAACGCGACCGTCGGCATTGGCGACTGCTCAAGCTTTTACCAAGGGGCTGAATGGTCAACGCGTTGTCGATGCATTGGGCAAGTCCAGTTTTTCGTTAGAGGACTTCCGGCGTGGCGAACCGATGACGATTTACCTGGTTTTGCCTCCTGAACGATTGGAAAGCCACGCTGGTTTGCTGACGCTCTGGTTTGGCACATTTCTGAAAGCCATTTTCAGTCGTACAGTGACGCCTGCGCTGCGGACGTTACTACTCGTGGATGAAGCTGCGCAGTTGGGAAAGTTCCAGATGCTGGAGACAGCCATCACTCTATGTCGCTCGTATGGCGTGCGTATCTGGACTTTCTGGCAGAATTTACAGCAATTGCAGGAGTGCTATCCCTGGGGCTGGAAGACGATTGCGAACAATTGTCTGCTGCAGACATTCGGCATTACGAATCGACTGATGGCCGAGGAGTTGTCACAAGTTTTGGATTGCTCGGCGCGCGATCTGCTCGACATGCCTAAAGATGAACAGTGGTTGCAGTTCCCCAATTCTCAGCCAATTCGATCACGGCGACTGGACTACTTGCGGGATCCGCGATTCGCCGGCTTGTACGATGCGAATCGATTCCACTCGATGCATGCGAACGGAAGTCCCTCGAAGGGGGCTTCGAAGGTTGGCCTGGTTACCAAAATCAATGATCCAAGTCCCCAACTTTCAGGATTTTGACGAATCTTGCGACACAGTCAGCGAAGTATCAACAAATAATGAGGTTCTTGAGGTCCTGTTAACGTTATGCAGATTTTCCAATAACCACACTGAATTCGGTGTGGTTAGGGGGCTGCTGTACTACGGCACGCAACGTAGTACAGCAGCAATTTTTTATGCTTTCAGAATTCCTTTGACAACCGTTCCATGGACGTCCGTCAAACGAAAATCACGGCCCTGATACCGGAACGTCAGTTTTTTGTGATCGATCCCTAATGCCTGCATTAATGTTGCCTGCATGTCATGAACATGGACGGGATCTTTGACGACCTTGTAGCAGTATTCGTCCGTTTCGCCATACGTCGTACCCGGTTTGAAACCGCCGCCAGCGGCCCACATGCTATAACAGGCACCGAAGTGATCGCGGCCATAGGCGCCGTTGATATCACCTTGCACGAAAACTGTTCGACCGAATTCTCCGCCCCACAAGACGATCGTGTCTTCGAGCAGCCCGCGTTGCTTCAGGTCCTTGACCAAAGCCGCCGACGGTTGATCTGTGTCACGGCATTGTTCGGCCAATTGAG
>JAQGHT010001155.1 GCA_028291565.1 Planctomycetaceae bacterium
ACCATTGGGCTAACGCCCAACGCTCGCCTTGCGTCTAGGCGAACAGCTCTGTGACCAAAGCACCCTTGTCGACCAGCTTCATCGGCCGTTGCAGCGGGGTCATCACTTCCTTGTTCGGATTGATGCCCAACGCATGACACACGGTCGCGTGGATGTCGGCAACCTGGACTGGACGATCCTTGGGTTGATATCCATCGGCATCGGACGAACCGATGACCTGGCCACCCTTGATACCACCACCTGCCATGAAGCAGCTGAAGACTGAGGCCCAGTGATCGCGACCCGCGTCGTCGTTGATCTTGGGGGTCCGTCCGAATTCGCTGAGCATAATGATCAGCGTTTTCTTCAACATGCCGCTCTCTGCAAGATCTTCAACCAGTGATGCCAAGGCAGGGTCCATGACCTGGCCATGCCCTTGCATTGCGGGGAAATTCATCGAGTGCGTATCGAAACCACCGCGGTTGATCTGTACAAACCGCACGCCAGTCTCGACCAATCGCTTGGCGAGAATACAGCCGCGGCCAAACGGCGTGTCGCCGTATTTGTTCAAGGTCGTCGTTGGAACCTTGTTCAAGTCAAAGGCTTCCAACGCCGGACTGCGCATCAGACGCACTGCGTCATTGATCGAAGTCTGCGTCGCATCGAGTTTCGAGTTCTGGGCCTTGTCGGTGAAGCGTTGATTGAATTTTGCCAGCACTTCCAGACGCTTATTGCCCCGGACTTCGGCGATTCCCGACGGGAAGGCCAGGTAAGGATCTTGTTCGCCGGGTTCCGCCACGAAGTAGGCTTCGCACTTCTGACCCAGATAACCGGCCCGAGGAGCCTGGCCGCTGATCGAGATATAGGCCGGTAGATCACCGACCTGTTGACGTTCGTGAACGACGACAGAGCCCAAGCCTGGATGTGTCAAATTGGAAGACGCATTGTAGCTTGTCTGCAACTGATAGGTGGCCCGACCATGGTCACCATTCGTTCCCGCGATGGAACGGATGATCGAGCAATGGTGCATCTGCTTCGCAAGTTCGGGGAAAATCTCGGAGATTTCCATGCCAGGGACTGACGTTTTAATCGGTTTGAATTCACCAGCGGTCGGCCGGCCGGGCTTCGGATCCCACGTGTCGATATGCGTCATACCGCCGCCATTCCAGAACAGAATGACGTTTTCGGCGGACGCCGCGTGACTTTCTCCGGCGAATGCCAGCAGGTCACGTACCTGCCAACCGAGTAATGTGGCGCCAGTCGCGCCCAACATGGCCCGACGAGTCATCTTGTAATCAAGGCACGACGACATGGGACTTGCTCCTGTAACACTGACTTGGTTAGCGAAAAGTGATTGGACTATCTGCACCGCGACGAATCGTCGTCGCCTTATGTCTCGTTTTCAAACCTTCGCCACCGGGCTTGCCCCGGTGGGTCCACGGCCTATGCACTACTTCTGCTTCTGCAATCTAGGCGAAGCTCTAGCATGCCGCCGCTAAATTGCGTGCTTAGGGGATAAATCGGAATTCGTTGCAATTCAGCAGCAACCAGCGGAGATCCGCATAGCCATCCAGGACCGACTTCCCTGCCTGGATGATTTCAATCCCTTCTTGAATTTCTGTGGCGGTGGCTTCTCGTGTCAGGAGATTTCGATAGGCCAATCCAACGGCTTTGGCGAAATCAGGCTGCTTACCGACCAGCAACTTGTACGCAGGCTCTAGTTCGCCAACACGACTTGCTTCGTGAGTCAAGCGACCATTCATGATCAACAACGCTTGTCGCATCGTCGGATTGTGGTCACGAAATTCACCGAGCGATTCTCGGGTTGACTGGCCGAAGACACGCAGGAAGTGTGTCGGCGGTGCTGGAGTTTCCATCCGCATTGCTGTGGTGAATTTCGGGTTGTCGTCGAATTCGACCCGCACGAACTTGTCAATGTATTCGACGCCCGGCCGTCCGATTTGGCGGGACATCATTTGAGCTTCAATTTCTTCTTTCGACATCACCCGCATCTCTTCGACTTTGGGTTCGTCGTCTTTCTTGGCCAAAACCGCATTGAAGTCCAGCTCAATGGCAGCTTCCAGCGAATAGGCACCGGCATTTGCGCCACCAGCCGCAGCGACCTCAGTCGTACCAGGCTTCGCGGCCATGACCGGCTTTCCACCTGCGGGGGTGGCTGGCTCAGTTCCAGTAGTCGTTTTGACTGCCGTCGCCAGGTTGGACGTGGCGATTTCGGTTGATTTCTTGTCCTTAACGAGCTGTTGATGCCGCCAGACGGTGGTCAGATTCTTACCTTGTTCGTGCTTCACGTCGAACAAGTGTCCGCCGACCACAATGCTGTCATACAGAACTTCGCTGATCATGCGTCGCATCGGCGTTGCCAGGAACGCAGTTTCAGCAGCCACACGAGTTTGCTCGTCGGTACCGGTGAGATGGTCACGTTGATAGGTTTCGCTGGTCACAATCAAACGGACCAGCGTCTTCAAATCGAAACCGCCGGCGACGAATTCGTCAGCCAGGAAGTCGAGTGTTTTAGGATGGCTGGGCTTGTTGTTGTCGCTGAAATCGTCAACGGGATCCACAAAACCACGACCAATCAATTCCGCCCAGACGCGGTTGACTAGGTTCCTGGAGAAATAGCGATTGCGGGGGTTGGTGATCAGCTTGCCCAGCTCGGTGCGCAGATCACTCGCTTGATACTTGCCACGGGCGAGGGCAAGTTTCGTGACTTCCTTCTGATTCTCATCGATGACACCAGTTGCATCGACTGCTTTCTTGACCGTGGCTTGTTCCAGGGCCGAGTCCGCGTCAGCCAGCAACGCGTCGACGTTGTCCGTTGGTGACTTGGTGGCTGCGGCCAACTTCTTTTGTTGCTGTTCAGCTCTGACGGCGTTCAGCCGCTGGATGTATTCCGGAGTTTCCTGTGAGGCTGCCAGCTTAAAGGGGAAAGTTGGCTTCATGGGCTTACGGTCGTCAGCTTTACCCACACCTTCCGGAGGCCACAGGACGGTCGTCTGATCCATTTCCGTGGTGTAAATTGTCCGGGTGAACTGATTCTCAATTCGCCGGGTCTTCCCAAAGTAAGCAGCCAGTCCGTAGAAATCTTCGCGTTTCCAGACATCAAAGGGATGATCGTGGCATTGGGCACAGGCGATTCTGATTCCCATGAACGTCTGAGAAGTCACACCGGCCATCGCCATCGGATCGGCGCCGTCACCCAGGATGAATCCCACTTCGGGGGTGTAATTGGCTTTGCCATTGGCGGCGAGCAATTGTCGCACCATCTCATCATATGGCATCTGGGCTTCGACCGCCTGGTGGACGAACGCCAGAAACGCTTGTCCCCCTTCAGCGTTCGTTCGCAGGCGAAGCATGTCCGCGTAGAAGACGGTCCAGCGATCGGCGAACCGACCGTCGGCGAGCAGTTTTTCTGTGGCTTTGGCTCGACGTTCGGTTGAGGGCCAGGCCTGGTATTCGACGATTTCTTCGGAAGTTGGAATTCGGCCGATCAAGTCAACCGTAATCCGTCGCAAGAATGCCAGATCATTGACCGGGGCGGTCGGCTTGATTTTCGAACCGGCATTTTCAGCCGCCAGATGTTGGTCGATGGGATGGATTTGACCAACCGCCGAGTTTTCACCTTTAGCGGCTGGAGTTTTAGTCTCGGCGAATCCTGGAACGGGAAGGAAACTTCCCAGACCCAAACAGATGCCAACACAAACAGCGACTCGCAATACCACGATGCCAGACCTCCGCAAAGGACGCTGAAACCCACGCGAGACAATCTCGGACTTGACCGCGAAAACCGAAAATCTACCAACGATTTTGAAACGAAACGCGTCGGCACGACTGATAGAGCCGACAGTTTCGAATTGCTTTGCTAACGACCAATGACGTCGGAATCGACGACGGAATGACTTTTGAGAAATTGGCAACACTAACGATCGGCCACGATTTGTTCACAAAACCGAATTGTTGCCCCTCAAAGTCTATGGAGAATTGACGAAATCTGGATCTGGTTACATCAAGTAACCGATGGAAGCGTCAATTTCAATATCAATTCCTAGAACTGAGAATGAACACGTCTGCAATTTCGAAGAAAGAGGGATTCAGCGCGAGTCTCCGGCTTAAGCAAGGTGAAACTTCAATCGCCATTGATCACCCGAGTTGATTTCGAAAAGAGGCGAGTTGTAAAAGTTCGAATTGGATTGAAAACTGCTTGCCAAAGTCAAAGGGTTTCACTTTATGCAGTGCGGATGGTGGGACTTAAATCCACACGGCCGAACAAGCCCCCTGGCTTCTGCGGCCCGTCGTTTTCTCACCGCGGCCGCTTTTTGAGGTTGCAAGCATATTCAAACTAACTGCTGACAAAGAGATTACGTC
>JAQGHT010001165.1 GCA_028291565.1 Planctomycetaceae bacterium
GCCGCGACCACTGGGGTTCGGTGTTCTCAATCGCACTCGCGGGAGGTGGGATTCGAGGTGGAGTCGTGCACGGCGCATCGGATCCGATCGGAGCCTATCCTCAGGAAGGCAAAGTTCAACCCGAAGACCTGACGGCCACGATCTTCCATTGCCTGGGGATTGACCCGACAACCGAGATGCACGATCCGTTTAATCGACCGCTGCCAATCAGTCGAGGTGAAGTGATCCGGCAGATTCTCTTATAAATGGATGATTCCACGCTGCAGAGCAATCGTCACGGCATGCGTCCGATCCGTTGCGCAAAGCTTGGAAAGAATGTTCTGCACGTGGATTTTTACCGTTCCGCTGGCAGTGCCCAAACGAACAGCAACCTCTTTGTTGGCCAAGCCTTGCGCAACGAGAGTCAGGACTTCCACTTCGCGCGGCGTCAACGCGACCTGCGGGAAATATTCTGTTAACCGCTGAGCCACTTCTTGCGACATCAGCTTTTTTCCGGAATAGACCTTGCGAATGGCGTTGAGAATCTCCGTATGGACAGTTTCCTTCAGCAGATATCCGCGTACGCCAGCCTCAAGTGACCGGTAAATATCCTGATCGCCATCAAAGCTGGTGAGAGCAATGATCTTCGCGTCGGGAAACTCCTGTCGAATCAGTTTGACAGCACCGATTCCATCGAGTTCCGGCATGCGCAGATCCATCAGCGTGACGTCTGGGTGATATTGCCGATAAAGCGTCACGGCATCACGGCCACTGCCCCCCTCGGCAACTAGTTCAATATCGGCTTCATTCGCCAGGATTGCGGCAATTCCTTTTCGAACAAGCGGGTGATCGTCAACACACAAAACCCGAATTCGGGTTAAGGTCATAGTTTCTGTCATGGGGTGGACTCCACCGGCGGTTCAACGTACGACAGCATCTTCGGCTCCGAAAGCGCGGCAGATGCCGCTTGACCAGTCGAGATGCGAGTCGTGATCGGCAAAATTAATCGGACGGTTGTGCCCCGTCCCGCCGCACTTTCCAGCTTCAGCTCGGCTCCGATTTGAGTCGCCCGCTCCCGCATTCCGATCAATCCGTAATGTCCGTGCTGGGCAAATTCTCGATTCGTCACATCGAAACCCACTCCGTCATCCGTTACGCTAAAGCTTAATTGTAACGGAGAATAATTCATCAGGACATCAACATTTCCACCTCCCGAGTGTTTCACCGCATTAGAAATCGCTTCTTGAACAATTCTAACGATATTGTATTCAACGTCGGCGGATAGTCCTCTTGGACTCTTAACTAACTTGAGCTTCAATCTTAAATCGCTGCCATCTGTCAGGCCGCGAGCAACCTGCGCAACGGCAGCCGCCAATTCCGACTCATCACTTGTCGGACTTCGCAGTCCCGCCACGGATCGGCGCGCCTCACGCAGGCAATTCCCCGCATCTTGAATTACTTCCTGCAACGTTTCACGTTCGGCTGTGACGTGCAAACGAGCTGCCAGGGCCTGCATCTGCATGGTGACGCCCGAGAAGCCTTGAATCAGGGTGTCATGCAACTCCCGCGCAATTCGACTGCGTTCAGCAAGTACGGCCTGCAATCGAGACTTGATTTGACGCACTCGCAAGCGAAACAGCAGGAATCCGGTCATTCCTAAAGCCGCGACGCACGCGGGAATGAACCAGAGAGTCTGAAAAAAATGAGGCTCCAGTCGAAACGATACAGGCTTTGCGGCTTCGGTCCAGGAAGCATCATCCGGATTTAACGCACGCACACGAAACCGGTACAATCCGGGTGAAAGATTTGTGTAAAAAGCCTCTCGCCGCAGTCCCGCGTCCACCCAATCTTTATCGAATCCCTCCAGCATGTATTGAAACGTGATCCGAGTGGGAATTGTGAGACTTAAGGCGGTATAGCGGAAATCGAGATTGGTTCTGCGAGGCGGGAGCGACTTCAATTCGTGAGGGCTCATGTTCTGGCCATTGACTCGGACTTCCTCCACAAGGACTGACGGAGCGGGAAGATCACGAATGAAATGCTTCTGATCGACGACGATCAAGCCACTGATCGTCGAGAACCAGACACTGCCATCTTGCATCTTCCACAGGGAAGGTTGCACGCCGCTGCGACATTCCACCGTTCTCAATTCCTTCGTCGGACTAAACGGACTGCTTTTCAATGTGGTGACTTCGCCAGCGGCGAATTTACGTAATTCCGTTCGTAAGACAAAGAAGATACCCCGGCTACACGCCATCCAGATCCGGTCATTGTCATCTGCCACAATCCCTGTGATGTCGTCATCATGCAGCCCATCCTTGACTGTGAAATAAGTCGTCTTATTTCCGTCGAAGAGCCCCAGCCCCCTGCCTCGACAACCCATCCAGAGCAAGCCATCCCGATCCTCATATAATGCATCAATTCCCGGCGTGACTTGACCACGATCCGCCAGCAGTCGCATCTGACGATCAGTGACCGAGTACATTCCTCCGCCCTGAGTCGAAACTAGCAACGCCTTTCCCTGAAAATCCATCATGGCCAGGACTGGAAGCCGCAACACGGCGGGATCGCCACTGGGTTGAACAAATCTTCCATGTCGGAGTTCCGCCAGCCCCAGAGTTGTACCGGCCCAAATGGTACCAGTATGGTCACGGCACAGACTGCGCACGATATTCGATGGCAGTCCGTGTTCGGTCGTCAACGTTTCCTGGACCTTCCCGCCCTGCATCCGGCAGATACCATGATCCGTTCCAATCCACAATTCATTGTCAACTCCGTTCGCCAGGGCCAGAACGGTGTCACTCGGCAGTCCCTCTTTTTTTGTCGCGGCCACGGAAAAACTACGTCCATCATAACGCGCCAATCCGGCGCCCAATGTCCCGACCCAGACTCGGCCAGACTGATCCTGCAAAAGTGGTCCCGTGTCATTACTCGGCAGACCTTCATTTGTTGTAAAAGGAATAGTGCGTCTGTCACCGAATTGATTGAGTCCATTCTTGGTTCCCGCCCAGAGGCTGCCTTCATGGTCCTCGCACAACGAATAGACCGTACTTTGAGACAAACCATTGCGGCTTCGAAAACTCTCTATTTCTCCGCCGTCCAGAAGCAAGCGGCTGATTCCGTCTTTCGTACCGACCCAGATTCCCGTTTGCCCCGCTTTGGCGATGCTATGAACCCAATCATCCGCGAGACCTTCGGCCCGGGTGAAGCGGCGTTGCTGGCCATTCTTAAGTTGCACCAAGCCCGCAGACGTTCCCGCCCACAAGACACCATCAGTCGTGCCAAGCAGGGCACGAACTGAGCCACGTTCTGGAAGTGACGAAAGAGTCGTCAACTTGAATTTCTTACCGTCCCAGGCACTCAACTGGTCATTTCCACCACCAATCCAAATGGTGCCATCTGATGTTTCACAGAGGGCCTGTACGTCATTCGATCCCAACCCCTGCTCGACTTGAAAGACCTGGAAAGTGCCTTGATCGAGACAGGCCAGTCCCTTGTCGGTTCCAATCCACAACTTGCCGCTTTGACTTACGAGCAGGCAACGCACGTGTTCCGATGGCATCCCGTCGGACACTCCGAATTGAGTGGTCGTGCCATCCCGGAGCTGAACCAGACCCGAGTTATCCGTCGCCAGCCAGAGATTCTGTTCCTGGTCTTCCACCAGGTCATCAATCCATACGTTCTTAAGAGAGAATCCTTTTGTGTCATCGATTGTCGCGAAGCGAACACCATCGAAGCGGTACAATCCGTTTTGTGTTCCCAGCCAGATGTAGCCGTCCGAGGATTGACGAATGGCAAATATCGAAGCGCGCGGCAATCCATTCTGAACCTGCCAGATACGCAGCCAGGCTTGCGTTAAAGGCCGCATTGAATGCAAAGCCCAGCCATGTTGCGGGATTGCGATACTCAGGATGAAAAACGTGATCAGCGCGAACCGACTTCGCATGGACAAAAATGAGACTTTTAAATGCAGGGATGCGTTTGGAGAACACGTTTTAAGTGGCTGCGAACAGCAGAAAAATCCGAAACTTCGGACACCGGATCGCGGGGCAAGGCGCGTGCCTGGAGTCTGCGAGAACATGATCACCACCTTTCGCATGGATTACGTTCAATCCGATTATCCCAACTATAACCCCTCAAATCGCTTTCGTGTAGGTGCTCAGGAGCAGCAACAGGAGTCGAAGTTCTCGTAGGAGCTTGATTTCAAGCGGCCAGAGATACCGCAAATCTGGTCCGTGACTTTGCTGATCGCTTTCCAAAACTAGCTCAAATTTGGGGATTTACACTTGCCAAAACATGTCAATCCAGACGAAACTACATGTTGATGTGAGGTCGGCTTGTGCAGCGGAACTTACTGCCTGCACAAACAAAATAACCAAGACTCCACTCTCTCAGCGCAAGGAAGATTTCCATAATTGCGTTGAACTTGTAAGATCACAGGTAAAGACCAAGAACCGACCAGCGCTCACTCAATCGGACTTGTTTGAACCGGAAACAAATTGAAAGATCTGACCGAAGATGGAGCCGAATGTTTCGAAGTCTATTTGCGTAGACGGGTTTGACATTCGCCGCCGATCCTGTCGGAGATTTCAACGGATTCAGCGGGAAAGAGTTTGCCATGACGCCATCGGGTTGCGACCAACCGAAGCACATTCAACATTCATTTCGGAACCTTCATGGGCGCGACCGTGAAGGACTGGTTGTCTCTGGCCGTCGTGGAATGCTCAAGGCCGGCCTGGCGGGGCTGGCGGGACTGACAGTTCCCAATTTGCTTCAAATGCGAGCCGCTTCAGCTGCTGCTGGCAAATCGATGGCAGCCGGAAAAAGCGTGATCCTGTTGTGGATGGCAGGCGGACCAAGTCATATTGATATGTGGGATCCTAAACCGAACCGGCCGTTGATCAATCGCGGTCCGTTCGGAGTGATATCCACCAGGCTGCCAGGGGTTCAGGTCTGCGAGCACCTCCCCAAACAGGCCGCAATGCTGGACAAGTTTACTGTCATTCGCTCGGTGGATGCCCAACACAGCAATCATTCCCCTAACACCGTGCTGCAGACGTCGAACCTGGAAGCAGAACCGCGGGTCAATTCCGAAGCGGAAAAGTATCCGGCAATCGCATCGATCGTCGCCAAATTTCACGGCGCGAATGATCCGGCGATGCCCCCGTCTGTCGCATTTACAAAAGCGCGCGGCCATATTGCCGTTGGCGGATATCTCGGGAAACGGTACGACCCCTTCATGGGCTATGAGGCAGCGAAGTTGCCCGAATACGATCTCGTGGGAACGAACACGGGCCACATTTCCGGGGCCGATATGTTCCAATTGCCGCGCGGGCTGAATCAAAGCCGCTTGAATGACCGACGTTCTTTGATGGAAGATTTCGATAGTCTCAGAAGTGATCTGGACCAGAGCGGTTCCATGCTGGCACTCGAAAGCTATCGGCGACAGGCAGTGGAAATGGTCATCGGGCGAAAAGCCCAGAATGCATTTGACTTGTCTCAAGAAACGGCCGCAGTCCGCGATCGCTATGGCAAGCACCTGTGGCATCAACAAGCCCTGCTGGCTCGGCGCCTGGTCGAAGCGGGTGTGGGTTTCGTGACGTTGGACCTGAGTTACCACACCGCGTCGGGGACATGGGACACGCACGGCGACAATATTCCTCCTTACGGAGGCATCGAGCACGGACTGAAGCCTTTGCTGCCTCTATTCGATCATCTGATCACAACCCTGGTCAGTGATTTGGAAGAACGCGGGCTGCTGGACAATGTCCTGGTGATAGCGATGGGTGAATTTGGACGCACCCCACAAATGGGCACTCAGGGCAGAACGGACGGACGCAATCATTGGCCGTCCGTTATGTCAATGTGCATGGCGGGTGGAGGTCTGCGGCACGGACAAGTGATCGGGGCCTCAGAACACGACGGGGGCCAGATCAAAGAGCGTCCAGTCAGTCCTGGCGATCTGGCAGCGTCAATTTACCGCCACATGGACGTGCCGCTGGATGCCA
>JAQGHT010001181.1 GCA_028291565.1 Planctomycetaceae bacterium
TTGGCCTTACAAGTTCCCGTGTAGCTGCCCCAGGTCGTGATCGTGACGTTATTTGGAGTGAGAAATCCGGTTCCCACATTCGCGCTGATGGTGGAGAAGGAATAAATTATGAGGTCGCGTAATGCGGCGATGGAAACTCCCGCACCGATGCTACCAGCACCCAGGTAAATGCTTCCCGAATCTGTCAACAGATTTCCATTAATGAGCCCCTCAACATTCACCTCTTGATCGGTCCAGGATTGAAGATTGACCGTCGCGGATCCCAGGCTGACCAGTTCAATTCCAGCAAGATGGCTGACGATTGACCCTGCAACCGATGCATAACCCCAAACCGTGACCGTCGACTCCGAGTCGATTGTGGAACTCAATTGGTCCCACGACGAAGCTGATACGCCGCCCTGACTGGAAGTGATCGCACCTGAGAGTGCTCCAACCGCATCCGCAGCCACGCTCCCGACAGCGGTGATCGAACTGGAGAGCGCTCCCCATGATTCGACAGTGATCCCTCCCGCTCCCGTTGCGATGGAACCTGAGATATCACCAATCGCAAACACGTTAGCCAGCGACAGGCCGGCTTGAATCGTATCGGAGATCGTGCCATCTGCCTGCACTTCGCCGATGTTGCGGCCAGCAATGATGACTCCGGAGATATTTCCCGCCGTCGACGTCGGAACGTCGGGCTTCGGAATCAAAGAGTTATACGTGCCACCTGACGTCATCAGATTGATCAACGTCCCCGTATCGATCGGCGTGGGCGTCATATTGCTGGCCGATGAGTCGTTCCAGTCCGAAGGGTAACTGAGAGTTGACCCGGCGACAACCGCACCAATCGACCGACCGGCGCGGATCTGTCCTGTAATATTTCCAGGGTGGTCCATCCCGGCCACGACGGAATCAATGTTTCCGGAGGTGGCGATGACGTCGGACTGGATATTTCCGCCAACCGTCACGTCGCCGATATTTATGGCGGCGGTAAGACTGCCGTTCAAATCTCCTACCGGTGCTGAAACGCTGGAAACACTTCCCTGTGAATCGACGGTAGCGTTAATGTCTCCGAGCACGGTCATGATCGACGTGATTGAACCGCCTGCCTGGATATTCACGCAGGAAGAGCCCCCGATTCCCAGTTTGGCCCAGAGGGCTGTGATGTTGCCGCCGGCGTTGATTGTGGAGGCTTCGATTTCGCCGTTGGTAGCCTTGATCTGCTTGATTGTCGTTCCTGCGGCGATTGTCCCGCCAATACTCATGTCCGCGGTCACGTTGCCAATCGAGCCTGAGCTCGCGATGATTGAGGCATCGATTGATTGGTCGGACACGATATCGCCGATGCTGGCTCCGGCACTGATGCTGCCGGCCAGATCTTCTCCGGCGGAAACGAAGGTGATCGTGCCGTCCGACGAAGTCACTGTGGCATTCAGTGTCGTGCCTGCCCAAACGCTGCCTAAATCTCCGGCGACTTTGACCGTACCGCTCAAGCTGGTTCCGGCTACAATCCCTCCCAGAAATCCGTTCTGAGACTCAATATCGCCGCTGATTGAGGTCCCGGCAGCGATGGAATTCATGTTTCCGACGGCTTTGATGTTCGCGTTGTCGATTTGCCCTCCGACGGTAATCACATTCATCCGGCCACCAGATGTAATCGTTCCGCAGAGATCGTCCTGGACCTCAATCAGATTGATCCCGTTTGCTGTCAGCGTGCTGTCGGCGGGAATCGAGGCGTAGTAGACGTGCAGTCCTGAGTATTGCGAGTAGAACGGGACCCAATTACCGGACGTGGAATCGTACTGGATCAAACCCAGAGATCCGGTGATGGAGACCGTTTTGGCCATGTCGCAACTTGAGAAACGGATATCGGTCGCATCACCTCCGATATCGAGTTCATTGAGCGGTCCCATCACCTGGATCGAACCGGCGTTCCCTTTCACGTCGATTTTCGTGCCGGAAACACAGTCCAAATGGAGCAGATTTTTATCAACGGTAATGCCCGACGAGAGTATGCCTTGCACCCAGTTGGCATTGCCTTTGACGTGAACTGGTCCAAGCTCATGACCGACTATGAATAACGCATCACTATCACAGGTCACGCTGTCGATATCGCCCCCCGTTTCGAGGCTGACGACATCCGTGGCGACGACTCTTCCGATACCACCAGATCCTGACTGTGCCGTGATTTTGTGCGCAGACAGATCGGCGATTCGGGTACCCGCACTCAGGAGCAGATTCCCGTTGATAGGCGATACGCCCATGCCACCGGTCGTCGTAAATGTCAGCGACCCAATGTCGACGCCGCTGGTCCAAGAGCCATTACCGTCAACAAAAATTGTGAAATCGGAACCTTGAACCGGTGAAATCCCCGCGGCAGATTGCGACGGCCAGACATAAACATCGCCGATCGGTCCGTTGATTCCATCTGGATCGGCGGAACTGTTCGTGACCGGAGCGCAATTAGGAAGCGAGAGCGTATAGCCTGGATGGAGAGTGTAGGAGCCATCCGCATTTTGGAAAAAGCCGACTCCACCACCGCCGCCGCCAGTCGTCCCAGAGCCGGAACTTGAACCACTGCCGCTTCCGCTACTTGAACCACTGCCACTTCCGCTACTCGAACCACTGCCACTTCCGCTACTCGAACCACTGCCGCTTCCGCTGCTTGAACCACTGCCGCTTCCGCTGCTCGAACCACTGCTGCTTCCGGTGCCAGCTCCGCTCCCGAAACCGAGTTTGAGATCGTAATCGCCGGTACTGGCGGTCGAGCCGAATGAAACCGAGTGCGGATCGTACGCCGTATCGGGGGCTCCAGAGACGCCAATGTAATATGTTCCTGAACTCATCGCCGTAAAACTGATGAAGGGATCGGCACCCAGGCTGTTGTCATTGTGAGCCAGTTCGGTCCCGTTGACGTCAAAAATCCGCAAGTATCCGTCGAGATTGCTGAGAGGAGTTCCACTTGGAGTCTCTTGTGCGTCCACATCGGCAATCAACGTTTGCCCAGCCGAAAGTTGAGTCTGAAAGAGATCGACGTCAGAAGCAGGCATTCCCATGTAGGTTGTGGATTCATCGCCAATGCTTCCGTAACACTCCCAAGTTGCACCTGACATTGGAGTGACTGAAAGAGCAGTCGACATGGTGTCGCCAGCTGGCATGGTAAGAACCAGTCGCGGCTCGAGGCGTTCCAATGTCGAGAGGTCGTAATCATGCTGATTCCGCATGAAACGGCTGAAAGAAACACGCTTCCGCGAGCGACCGACATTTCGGTGACACACTTGGGCATAATTGATCAAAGACGACATCCAAAGAGAGCGAATCATGGTGGCCCGATGTTCTACTAATTGGGGTTCAATGAATGAGGCGCGACGGGGCCTGTCCTGTGGCCCAGATCGCCAGGAATATGTGGAGAAACCGTAACTGCCCAAATGACACATGAAGACAAAAGAAGTTCACGCGAGACCAGATTATGCAGATGCGTTCACTGTGACGTCAAGTCAGCCGGAACACGAATTCAAAAAACGAGCCGACCAACGATTTTCAATACCTTAATGAGAAGCTATCGTTACACCAATTGCAGACACTAGAAACAGGCATTAATTTCTGTATCTGAGTTCGAATCGACAGCAATTAACTTGTCAACAAATCGCGGACCCAGTGGTTCAGAATCTGGCGAGAAATTAGAATCATCCAGTTCAGATAGGACTCTCCGGTCAGTCTGAACCGAGTTGTGTCGGATTTGGAAAACTCTCATCGGTTTATGCAATAAGCGCTGATCGCCGGGTGAGACTACCGATATTCATAGTGCAAAAGTGCGGGAACCACTAGGACAAGCCCAGTGGCGGGGGTTCGCCGAAAAGTGTCCGGTTTTCACTGCGTTGAAATTGAACCGGACGCTAACGCGTTCCGGAGAATTTGGACGCCGCGACCACGACAAAGGAGGGGACGGAGTTCAATGAAACTTGTCAGAGTTGGTGAAACAATGGTGTTTTAATACGATCCATTTTACGCTTACAAGCATCTGTTGTCAACATCTAAATATAGTAGAATGTAACAGATTTTAGAAATTATTTTGAGTCCAATGAAAGACCGGACTTGGGGTGACATGAGAAACAATAAATGACGCGGACGACAAATGTCGGAAATTCGAGATTCCGCACTCAAAACCGCTGGATTTATGAGGGTAGCTTTTGCCTCAAAGCGACTTTTGTCGCGCGCGTCCAAAAGAAACAGAAACAAAAGACAGGCATATTGACTCAGTGGTCGACGGCTGAGGCGAGAAGGTAGAGCGGGATGCACTTGCCATAAACTGGTGTTGTGTGGATGGGCCAGAAGAGTGGCTTAGAGAGCCGGTGATGGTCGATGCACACCGATTGGATGGCTTTCGCCTGATTTGTGCTTGGGAAGAGTGCCATCGCGCAGCAGCCGGTATCGTGGTTCAGTGAGACTGCCACGAAAAGAAGAGGGAATCCAAACCGTCAGAATTAGCTCGCGCTGGGAGCAGTCAGCGGGGATTCTCGGCCCACAATGTTCTTCAGGAATTTCGTGCCTCGCTGCGCCGCGACTTCGTTCAGGCGATGAGCACCGCCGAAGTAAGTACCGATCCGCTTCGCTCCACCGACCAGTTTTTCCAGCGTCGCCCTCCAGCCATCAGCATCAATCTGCAATCGAGTCAGAATGTCGGGAACTGACGCCGAGAGACTCTGCTTGCCAGGCCGGATCAGCCGACTCGACCAGTCCACCAGCTGCAGGTAGTCGGTCAACGAGATCCCCGGTAGCATTCCCGCGAGTCCCTGACCGTTCGGGTTTCGTCGGTCTTCGATCGGCAGTAGCCAATGCCCCTGCTCAACATCGGTTTTCGCCCCAAAGGACGGACCGCCAAGCAGCGCGTCCAGCCGGCCTTGTTCCGCGCAATGATCGGGCAACTCGGGGTCAGGCTCCGCAGAATTCAGAATTGGCGGAATAAAGCATTGGCCCTGGCAAAGATTGGAATCCGCCAAATCTGAAATGTGCGGTGCCTGACCCCTTTCAGAGGTACGCTTCACGAATTCTTCCAACTCCACCAATCCATCCTCAGTGACCGCGGCCAGTCTTGCCGTCTGCGGGGTTCCAGCCAACACCAAGGCACGTCCCAGACGTCATCAGCGATATTCCGTCGCGGTTGTCTTGGGATTGGCAACTTCTGATGTCACGAGTGCACCCGGATGGGGTCAGGCACCTCAGATTTCAGAATTGGCGGAACATCAATCAGTTTATCAATGAGCCGTTCCCCGCCAATTCTGCAAACAAAAGACAGACATATTGACTCTGTGGTCGACGGCTGAGGCGAGAAGGCAGAGCGGGATGCACTTACAGTAAACTGGTATTGTGTGGATGGGCCAGAAGAGTGGCTTATTGAGCCGGTGTTGGTCGATGCACACCGATTGGATGGCTTTCGCCTGATTTATGCTTGGGAAGAGTGCCATCGCGCAGCGGCCGGTATCGTGGTTCAGTGAGACTGCCACGAAAAGAAGATGGGAATCCGAACCGTCAGGATTAGCTCGCGCTGGGAGCAGTCAGCGGGGATTCTCGGCCCACAATGTTCTTCAGGAATTTCGTGCCTCGCTGCGCCGCGACTTCGTTCAGGCGATGAGCACCGCCGAAGTAAGTAC
>JAQGHT010001200.1 GCA_028291565.1 Planctomycetaceae bacterium
GCTGGATCCCGGCGCGCAGAATGAATCGAACGTCGCCGAAGGGGTTCAACGGGCGATTGAGTACGCCACGCTGGAAAAGAACACAGGGGCTCCCCGGAACGACCCGCGCAGCGATATTTATTTTCTGGGCGCGATTTATTACGAACTCCTGACCGGTGTGCCGGCCTTGCCGCGTACCAAGAGCGCGGACGAACGAAGCGAATTTCACCGTTACACCAATGTGACGCCGATTCTCGAACACGAACCGACACTGCCACCCGGACCTGTGTCTGTCATTCGAAAAATGATGCAGGTCGACGTGAAATTACGATATCAATCGGCCGCTGAAGTCGTTGCCGATTTGCGTCAATTGATGGCCGACTACGATCTGATCCCCGCTTTCGCGGCACTCACAACAGCCCGCATCGCGAGTGCTCAAGCCGCCAGCTCCAACGGTGCGGCCGGCGGCTCGGCATATGACGGAAATCCGGCCACGGTCAGCACTCAACCGATGGTGCTCTGCGTCGAAGTACGCATGAAACATCAAGATGTGCTGCGGACATATCTTACCAAACATGGCTATCGCCCGCTGATGTTCAGCGACGTGCAGCGTGCCGTGAATCGAGTGTTGACCAATAACCCACCTGCGTCCGTCGTCATCATGGGAGACGGAATTGGAGACGCCGCGGTGGAAGGCTTCAAGTCACTGTGTGAGAAAACGTCTGCCTCCAAAGTCAGTTGCCTGCTCGTCTTATCCGAAAAACAACAGGATCTCTATCAGGCGGCAAAATCTCTGGTGACTGACAATTGTACGGTACTGCAGCAACCGATCACCTTGCGCGACCTGCATCACGCCGTCCGCGCCGGATTGAAGCGGACAGGACATCTGCCAAAGAAGTCTGAACCTGCGGAAGATGCGGCGGACTGATTCAGCATAGTGGCAGTTCACTCCGCGTCTTAAAAGGCGAGACCTGATCCCAGGGTGCGCCATCACGGATTTGGGGGGCTGATTTCGAGGTAGCCAAGCTTGGCAAACCTTGGGCATTGGGATCATAAATGGAGCGAACCGCCCCAATCTCTGGCGAGATTTGCTACATAAATCCCTGACTTTGCCGTCCTTCGGGGTATTTCTAAACAGCGCAACTTCATGACTTGCGTTTGAGGCTCGGTATCCTGTACCGAATCATTCGCTCTACCGATTTCGATTCCAGGCGATGCCCAGCGGGGCCGCGGCGACAGGCGCCGCGGCCAGCGCCAGGAGTCCGATAATCAGAATCGTCGTCGATAATGGATCCGCATGATAGGCGTTCCATTGCACGATCACGAACAGACTCAGTACGAACCAGGTCAACGTCGGAATTGACAATTCCCGAATTCCGATGAGAGATCGGCGCCATGCTGCAATGAACACCCAGGCCGCCACGATAACACATGCCACGCCGCCAACAGCCGTGGCGACTTGGGCTAACTGGTCTCGAGCGGCCGGCGAAAGCGTATATCGGGACCATTGTTCCACACCGACGAATGATGTGACACCGACCATTAATAGAGCGACAAAGAGATGGATCCGCCCAGTCAAACCGCTTGCGGCTCCGATGGCGACAATGATCCAGGGGCCGAACAATGTTGCCGGAAGGTACCACCACCGAAGGTATCTCATTTCCGACAGAGGGGGCATGGTCTGTGTCGCCACCGCGAATCCACAGACCATGACCAGGGCGACGATCCAGATCATCCAGGTTAAGAGCACACTCTTCAACATGGTCTTCAAGATCATTCGAGCCATGTCAGAGCTCGTGAGCGGGCGAGTCGACAGAAAATGTCCCATCTCAAAATTGCCGTCCTGTGGCCCCATGGTTCCGGCAATTAAGCCACCAATAAGTCCCAGGGCCGATAACAAGCCGCCGATGCCAAGACACCCCGTTACCAGTTGCCTGGGGTCGCGACTGAAAATAAGCCAGCCCGTGAGTCCCATGAACATGGTAAGCACTGCTGACGCAGGCAGCGGCCAGCCTTTCGTCTGCCAGTCATACCATGATTGAGCAGCCAGCGTGGATTTGAAGGGCATGTCGATTTCGAGCACACGTTCGAATCGCCGTTCAATCCAGGCCAAGATTCCCAGTGATGTGATCGAATCGCCACGTCGCTTGCGGGCCAGCCCCTGATTCGCGAAATAATACGCGATGATCACGAAGGCCAGCATGGTCAGGATTTCAGGAGTGGTCAATTCCGACCACAGATGATCCGGCTGCGAAAACAAGGCGCCATAACGCGACTTGAACCACAACGCGCCGATGGGACTTACGACCGCGAATCCCGCTGAGATCCACAGCGGATGGTCCGATTGCCAAAGGACCGCCTGGACTGCGATCATGGCCACTGCGGCAAACAGACTCGGCCCCCACAGCGGCCAGTTCAAATGAAAGAGCACATTCAGAAAATAGGTGCTGCAGTACGTCTGCAGTATCATTAAGCCCATCGCCGGTAGCGCATACCAGGTGACGATGGTCGGTGTCGAAATGGGATACGTCGCCAGCCGGGCCGGTAACCGTTGCGCCGTCATGATTGCCGCACCAAACGACAGCATATTTATCTGGATGAGACAAATATGTATCGTAATAAATGCGGGGTCATTGGGGTCAATGGGTCCCTGGGCGCTCAAGGCGGTCAGCAGCAGTAGAGGCAGCACGGGAGCGCCCACGACGCCCAGGAGCAGCGTCCAACGCCCGCAATACAGGAGTTCCCAGATCAATGCAACAGGTATGGATCGCATGCTGAGGTCTCCTCAGTTTCTGTATTTCACCAGCGCCGCCCACGACATTCTGGAGCATCGGCCACAGTTGCCCGAATACTTATCGATTTCGATTCCAGGCGATCGCTAATGGAGCGGCTGCGACGGGAGCCGCAGCCAGGGCCAGGCAACCAATGATCAGGATATTGACGGAAATCGGATCCGAATGAAAAACTTCCCATTCCAGCGCCACGACGAGGCTGAGCACAAACCAGATTCCGGCCGCGAGGGAGACTTCCAGTGTTCTAATCAGCTGGCGTCGCCAGGCCACCACGAACACCCAGGCTGTTCCGATGACGAATATGCTGCCAGTGACCAGGGTCAAGCCTTGAGCCAGAAGGACTCGAGTGTCTGACGACAGCATATTCCGAGCCCAGATTGACACGAAGAGACTGCATATGATCAAAACACTGAATATTGTGACAAAGATCCAGGGGCGCCCCGTCATGCCGCAGGAAGCCCCGATCGAGATGACGATCCAGGGGCCGAATAACGTCGTGGGAAAAAACCACCAACGAAAATGATTCATTTCGGCAAAGGACGGCATTTTGTCTGCCGCAATCGCAATTCCGCAGATCATAACAAAAACCGTGGCCCAGATTGTCCAGGTCGTGAATACACTCTTCGCAGTCGTCTTTAAGATCGTTCGCGCCAGGTCTGAACTCGTGATTGGCCGAGTAGCCAGAAAATGGCCCATCTCAAACATGCCGTCCTGAGGCCCCATTGTTCCAGTGATCAAACCACCGACGATCGCCAGACCGGACAACAGACCTCCCGCCGCCATCGCTCCGAGCACCAGATCTTTGAGGTCACGACTGAAAATGACCCAGCTCGCGAGTCCCACAGCCATGGTGAAAATGGCTGAAGCAGGTAGCGCCCAACCCTTGGTGCGCCACTCAAACCAGGATTGCGCGGCCTGAGCCGATTTGAATGTTTCGCTGATCTCTGTTGCTGGTTCGAAAAGACGGTCCAACCAGGCCAGGATTCCGAGGGATGTAATCGCGTCGCCGCGCCGTTTTCGGGCGGCACCGAGTATTGAAAAATAAAATGCGAGGATCGCGAACGCCAGCAGTGTCAGGATTTCACCACCGGTCAACTCCAGCCAGAGGTGCTGTGGCATGGAAAACAGGGCGCCGTAGCGCGATTTGAACCACAACCCCAAGATCGCACCCACTGTGCCAAATCCGACTGCCAGCCACAACGGATTGTCAGATTGCCAGTGGACTGATTGCACAGCGACAATTGCCACCGCGGCGAATAGACTGGGGCCCCAAAGTGGCCAGTTTGCATCAAACAAAACGTTCAACAAGAGGGTACTGAAATAAGTCTGCAGAATCATCAGGACCATGGCGGGTGCCACATGCCACGTCACGAGTGACACTGTGGACAATGGGTATGACGCCAGTCTTGTGGGGGGGCGTTGTGCCGCCAAAACGGTTGAGCCAAACACCATGATATTCATTTGCATTAAGCCGACTTGAATTGCCATGATGCCTGGCTCTGTCGGATCGAGTACTCCTTCGTTACTCAGGGATGTCAGTAGAAAAATGGGCAGTGCCGGCGCGCCGAAGATACCCAGCAGCAACATCCAGCGCCCGCAATACAAAAGTTCCCAGATCAAAGCAACAGGAATAGATCGCATGTTGAAGTCTCCGAAGTTGGCGACGGACCTGGAACGAATCTCAAGATATTTCTAAGTCGCTGCCAAACAACCAGGCGAGCGGTGGGTGTAAGCCCACTGGTTTTTTGGGTGTTTTGTCAGCCTCTCAGGGCCTGTTGATCCGGGAACGCCGTTACCCCTGCTGCTGGAAATAAGACTGCCCAGACCGATCTGACTGATTCAATAAATGGGATGTTTACTCCCCCAGGCCCACTCAACCCGAAATTCGGGTTACAAAGATTTCGTCCAGAGTCAACGTCGTGTTGGCCACAACCGTCGCCCCGATCGCTTCCGCCGCACGACGCAGTTGATCACTTTGGCCGCCGCAGACATATGTCCATTCAGTCCCCTTGCCTTCACAGGTGAACGCTCCGACCAGCGCGGGCGGAGTTTCCCGAGACTCTTCAAAGCGGAGCGTAAGCCGGTGATGCGTCTCCTTGATATCATCCATGGACGAGGTCAGCAGAATCCGGCCCTCATGGATAATCGCTATCCGGTCAGCAACGCGTTCGACTTCGTCCAGCAGATGTGATGAAAATAAGACCGTTCGGCCTTCGTCGGCGATTGTTCGAATAATCGCCCCCAGGATGTCGCGCCGAACAACTGGATCCAGTCCGGACGAGGGCTCGTCCAATACCAGCAGTTCTGGCCGATGCGCGAGCGCCACCAGCAGCCCGGCCCGAGCGCGTTGCCCTCGCGACAAGGTCTTCACACGGGATCTCCGGTCGAGATCGAAGGCCTCCCGCAGTTCTTCTGCGAATTTTGGATCCCAGTTCGGATAGAACGCCTGTGTATAACGCATCAGTTCGCCGACACTCATCCAGTCCGGAAGATCCCGATTTTCGGACAGATACCCGATACGCCCCAGTGTTCCCACAGGATTCTGCACAGGGTCAAGTCCAAAAATCTGAACGCTTCCCGATTGGGCCTTCAGCATCCCCAGGATGTGTTTAATCAGGGTCGTCTTGCCGGCGCCGTTGCCCCCGATCAAGCCGAACACGCCACCGCGAGGAACGCTGAGTGATACGTCATCCAATGCGGTCTTGTGCTCAAAACGCCGTGTGACTCGACGAATCTCGACAATGGGCGGCGACGAAGAAGGAAAAGTGGTTGGCATGAGCTCATTCCTCATTGCGAGTGGTTTGCATGGCGACGTGACGCGTTTGAACCAGTTTGACGAGATCTTCAAAAGCCACATCCAGCTGACGTGCTTCGGCCAACAAAGCGTCAACACGTTCTGTCAGAATCTTGACCCGTTCGCGACGAGCCAGCGGCGAACCCTGTTCGGAAACGTACGTGCCCGCGGTGCGGTGTTTTTCCACAATCCCCGCGGCTTCGAGTTCTCGATAGGCGCGTGCCACGGTATTGGGATTGATCAGCAACAGCTCTGCCAATCCGCGAATCGGGAGCAGTTCTTCACCTGGCAGCAACCGTCCGGAAGCGACGAGATATTTGATCTGATTGACGATCTGCAGATAGATCGGCACACCATCGTTTGTGGAAATGTGGATTTGCACGGCTTGGTTCCACCTCGGATGAAGTCAGCGATCGCCGACTCACTTGTATTAATTCAATAATACAAGATGCGACGGGCGTGTCAAGCGTGAAAAACGAAAATTGCGATTGAGCCAAGCATGCCTGTTGTTTGCCGAATAAGGTGCAACGTGCTTGAAGCCAGCATATCGCGGGTGTCCAGCGTGCAATGATCTGGACGATTCGACTGATCAGTTTGATCGCAAGCGCACAACTGACATGGACATGAGCAGCGCCATCGGCCCCTGTCTGTGAAACTGCGAACGGCGGGCTACCTGGCTGGTGCGGCTGACTTTTGATTCCGCAATTTGACTGCCTCAAATTGGCGACGCAGGGCATTCCACTGCTCGGGATCGAGAATCTCGCGGTATTCGCCTTCCGGCAATTCAGCCAGACGCAAAAGTATCGCGTCGGGAGCATCCAGAGGAATTTGGGAGCGAATGGATGCCTTGCGAAGCATCAGCACCAGTGGCTTCTTTTGTTCGTCGCGAAATGGCGTTTCGGGATCGAATGTCGTTGTGATGACGTGCATCAACTTCCCATAGTATTCGTCGTCTCGAAGTTGCACGGGAGCCGCTTGAAGCACGAGCGCAGGCGCACGAAGCGGAACTTTCACCACTTCCATGCGTCGTAGCGGGGCTTGAGCGATGAACGGAACTGCCAGCAAACGCGGGTTTTGGTTCAGGATCGCGGCTCCTGCCGCGGGTGGAACATATTTCGGGACCAGCCGCTCTTTGACGACCAGGGCGCGCAAGGCCTTTGTGAGCAGTGATTGGTTTCCAAAAAACTGATCGGATTGAAGCTGCTGGCGCAATACCTGGACTTCGGCGAGCAACAGATGCAACTTCTCCTGATCGATATTGTTCTGAGGATATTTTTCTTTCAGTACCGCCAGCCGCTCCTGGAAGTGTTTGATGTCGCCCCGTCCGGCCAGCTCCAGCTTCTCGAGTTGCTGTTTGTTCAGTTCTTCGTATTCGCGTTTGACAGCCGCCAGCTTCTGCTTCAAGAAGGCCTTCAACAGTTCCAGGCCGTTCGTCCCTTCGCTGCCAAAAACCCAATGATCGATCGATACCGAAATCAACACTCGTCGGACGCGCAACGCGGCCTCGGGAAGGGGGACTAATGCCTCTTCGTCCCAGCCGTCGCTGTGATCAATTTCCAGTGCCACATTGGAAGTTTCGACGGGCGAAACGTTCTCGACGCGAACTCGCACCTCAATCGGCGCGGCAGGAGCACCTGCGACCGGTTTACCGACTTGGGCCTGCAGACATGTTGCCGTCAAAACCGCTGTTGCTGCCAGCAATGTCGCCAGTCGTGTCCTCCAAGAAAGTCGCAATTCCCGCATCAAACAAACTCCCGAATCTTTTCGGTCAAATACTCTGATTTTTAATTCCGCATCCTTCGCCGTTCTACAGCGGGCGGTTATATACGGGGACCTACCGAGCGGTTCTTACGGATTGGAGGTGTGAAATCACTTGTGGCTGAGTGACTTTGAACGGTTCTCGGGTTTTGAGCACGCTCGCCTGGGGGAGGCCGGTCGTTTTGATCGGGGAATTTATTGTTTCGGGCGGAGAACTCAAAGTGAAACCGCTCTAATTGGCGGCTTTCTCTTTTTTCGGCAGTAGTTTTTCCAACAGAGTCTTTTGCGCCTCGGGCTTCTCTGGACCAGCGTCTAAAATTCCATTTTGCTGCAGGTAGAGTTCCATCCCTTTTGCTTGCTGAAATTGCGTTCCCATTGCTTTCCATTGGTTCTCATCGAAAATCGGTTTGATCTTCTCCTCGGGCAGCTTCGAAAGCTGCAGCAGGACTACCTGGTAATCGAACTGACCAAATCGTTTTGGGGGCCGGGTTTCTTCCTGCAATAACTTCACCAGCTGCTGTCGCTGCTCATCGCGCATGGGAACGCCGACGTCTAGCAGCGTCAACGCCAGCAGAATCTTCGCGTGATACCGGAAAGTTCTGCGGTCTAGATCCAACTCAGCCAGTTTTGCGGCTTGATCTGGGCCCAGGGTTTTCAACACGGATTTTTGATAGAAGGATTCAGAGCGAAAAATCCCCGCGCTGATTCGGTTTTGCAGCGGATTGATTTCCTGGAAAATCTGGTTGATGGCGTTTTGATCGTTTCGCAGTTTGTCGAACTTCTTTCGAATCACCAGCATATCATCGAACAGGCGTTTGATATCACCCTGACCTGCAAGATACAGTTTCTTCTTCTGGATTTCGGTCAGGCCGCACGCCCGATCGAGTTCGTCGATTCGTAACGTCAATTGCGTGTCCAACCTCTTCCGCGCCTGCACCGCATTGCGACCACTGCCAAAAATCCATTGGTCAATTGTATCATCGGTCCACATCATCTGAGGTTGCACCCGCATGGCAATTGGATCGTTCGCCGCCGCTTCTTCCTCTTCGTCTTGAGCCGAAATTCCAATGGGTTCCAACATCAGCAGCGACACGGCTGCGATGCAGTGGATGACAATTCTCCAATTCTTCAGATTGAACATGACTGACTTTCGAATGCACTGCCTAAGGTTTCGGCTGAGTCTCAATGTTTTTCTTCTCGAGTGCCTTTTCAGCCGCTTCTTTTTCGGCCTTTTCCTTCGCCGCAGCCTCTTTTTTTACCGCCGCGGCCTTGATTGCGGCATCCCGATCCGCCTGTGCCTTGGCTTGCTCCTCGCGGGCTTCCAGCGCTTTTAATTCGATTGCATTCAGAGCATTGGGTTTCTTTTCAGGGGCATCCTTCGCGCCTGGTGGGTCATCATCCCAGAGTGCTTCGTTGATTACCACATTTCCAATGTGCCCGATTCCAAAAAAGATGTTGGTATTCTTCTGAATGCCGCGCCAAACTTCCTTTTGCTTTTCGTTCAAGATGGAGGTGACAAATTGCTCGGGAACATTCGGGAAATAATGCTCGCTGTAGAGAAAGATTTCCATCTGCTGGGTATCGGCCGTTTTCCATTTCGCTGTCAGCTCTTCCGTCAGCTTTGTCCGCTGCTCGGTAGTCAGAATTAACTCGTCATCCAACCGCGCGACAACATTGAGAATACTGGTCCGTTTGCGATTTTCCAATCGCCGGGTCAATTCTGATTCATAAAGCGCGACTTGCTCCGGGGAAAGTCGCAGTTTGGCTTCAATCAGCAGTGCCTCCTGAATATGTCGCCGTGGTTCCGGCGTCGGCGAATTCCAGTTGAATCCACCCTGATTCATTTTCTTCTGCAGTTCGCCGAATTCCTTGACCACCTGGATCAGCACACGATCACCAGCGATTTTCAGTTCCTTTCGCTGTTCCGAGGTCGACTCACAACTTCTATTGAGGAAAAATAGCTCGGCTTTAAGTAGTCCGCTGAATTGTTTCTTGAACTGCTGCTCGAACTGGTTGCCGTCAGCCACAACCGCCGCGAATTCAACATCTTCAGCCTCGGCCACGGCTTCGGCAGGTTTTCCACCGTCACGTTCCGCTATTTTTCCTTCCGGCACCGCTTTCTCCGTGACGCTCTTCGGAGAGGGATCTCGCTTGGCGGCGTCGACCTGGCCCTGGTCAACTGCTTTGGCCTTACCAGCTGGAACGGCCTTTGCGTTGGCCGCTTTCGCAGGTTGAGCTGCTTTTACGGCAGGCTGAGCTTGGACTTTGACCTCAGTTTGAACGGCGGTAGGGGGAATAGCGCGATTCGCGGGGCGTACTGCTTTGGCCGCGTCTTCGGCAAATCCCGTCGCAGGCAAAAGAAAAATGCAGACTACGCCGAAAAAACGCTTCAGGTTGGAACAACTCCCTGCTCGTGAATCCACCAATGTCGATTGATTCTTGAAAAGCCGTACAAACCTCATGGCATTCTGAAACGCGGTGCGCAGGCAGATCTGTGGATTCCCGGGGGGCGGACAAGTCAATTCAAAGTTTGGCATCTGGTCTGTCCCTTGGCGGCGCGCTAATTTCGCTAAGATGATAACGTCACAGTCTGAATGGTTATTACATCTTGCAGCTGTGACAGCCACTCCCGCAAAAAATAGATTCAAAACGAATTGTACTTTCAAAACGGGGAATCCAATTCATAAATAATATGTCCAGTCAT
>JAQGHT010000648.1 GCA_028291565.1 Planctomycetaceae bacterium
AACAGCAGATTACCAGAAACATCCAGGACAATTTGCCAAATGTCTTGCGAACTGTCGCGGAGAGGACTCTGGGTTTCGCTGCGTCGACGTTTGGCATGGTCGGAACATTGATCGGCATCAGCATCACCGTCGGCATGTTCGTGACGGCTCTGTATTTTTTCCTCGCAGATGGGCCGGTGTTGCTGGAAGCCGCGCAGGATCTGTTGCCATTACCCCGAGAACACCAGGATCGATTGCTGGACCAGTTCGTACGAGTCACTCGCGCCGTGGTAGTCGGGACCTTCGCCTCGGCGCTTGCACAAGGTCTTTCCACGGGAGTGGGGCTTTATTTCGTGGGGATTGACAACGTGATTCTGTTAACGATCCTGGCGACATTAGTCGCGATCGTCCCGATGACTGGAACATGGTTTGTCTGGATACCCTGCGCGGCGTGGATCGCCCTGACTCGAGAATCCCCAACTACCACGGTCGCGATCTTCGCTGCCTACAATCTGCTGATTGTCGGTTCGCTGGACAACCTGATCCGCGCGTATGTGCTCAATAGTGATGTGAAACTTCATCCATTACTGGCATTTATCAGTGTTCTGGGCGGTCTGCAGTGGATCGGTTTGTGGGGCGTCTTCGTGGGTCCCGTCATCGCTTCCTGCCTGCACGCATTGGTCGAGATTTTTAACAAAGAACTACTCGCCTACGGTCATCAATCACAAGCCCATCTTTCAGCAGTGAATCCAGCGGCAGTCACCGTGGTCGAAACGCAGCTGTCGCCGACCGCAGAGGTGGAAATCCCAGCTGCCGTGGTCTCGGCAGTGATCGCGGCTCCAATCCGCGAAACTGGTCGAGCAAAGAACTCGTCCGGATTGCCTGCACCAGCACCCAAGCGCCGGGGCCGACGCCGGTAGCTACGTGACCGACCAGGTAACAGCCAGCCCTTGCTGGACTGGTTCAAGCTTTGGGCGGATCAATCGGATCCGTTCCGCACCTGGCGATCACTGGTCATCTTTTGGTGGAACATCGGGTGTCAACCACAGCAGTGGTTTCCCAGCTTCATCCATCCGGAACTCGTACTTGCACTTGGCCTGGAAGCAGACGTGCTTCAACGCCGCGCTCAGGATCACTTTTTTCTTCTTGTGCGAGACCTTTTTCGTTCGCACATCAATCCTGCTGGACTTCAGCCCGTATTCGTCGATCAGCACCGGCATTTCGATGAGGTCGGCAATCGTCTCGACGATGTCCAGCAGCGGTTCGTCAGTCAATTCGACTTCGCGCGACTGAAAGAAAACCGGACGCAGCTTGACCAATTCTTCGGACGGAGGCCAGCCGGCAGGCCAGGTTTCGCCCCGTTCTCCGAGCTTCACAATTTCCAGCTCCAACTTGCCGTCTGGCGTGCGTCGCGGGCGGAATCCGAGGCCGAACTCATTCAGCATCGCCGCCAGCACGGCCCCTTCACTCAAGCCCCGATATTGGTTTTGAACCGTTTTGGAAGCCGCCGACTTTCTCAGATGCTCTGCTGCCGTCGCGCTCATTCGCAGCGGATAGTGCTTGCGAATGGTGAATTTTTGTAATGCCGCGTCACAGGATAAATCGGCGAGATCGGTGTCAATCACCGGAGACAATGCCTGGAACAGAGGCTCGAACTGGTCTTTCCCTAATCCCCACACGGGCTGCCCTTTGGGAGTTCCTTGAGCTCCATACAATTTCATGTCTGCGATCCATGCCCGGATCTTCACCACATCCCCGGTCGTATACTTCCGGTCCAAAAAGGAAATGGATCCGTCCCGATCCAGTCGCCCAGTGACATGCACGTCGCGTGATGTCGTTCCCAGCACATTTTCAGTGACATCAGGCTCCTCACGCGCCAAAGCCCTGCGAATCGTGAATTGGACATCGAGACCCGCAAAGATTTCCGACCATTCCCGCACATTGAAGCCAACCCCAACCGCTTGATCGGTGAGTAACTCCACATGAATCGCCGTGTTGAGTTTTCGATCCGAATCGACTGGGGCGCGTTTGGGAGGCTTGACTGGCTTCGGACGCTGACTGCCAAACATAAAGGTCAAGTTGTTCAGGCCCACAGCACCCGCGAGTGAACCAGCCAAGAGTTGTCTTCGAGTCAATCGAACCATCTGAGTCATGTCTTAGTACCCGCTGAAGCCACACCACAACTGGGAACGCATTAACCGAACGTGTTTGGGATGTTGAAAGCTCCAGCCGAAACGCTGCAGCGATCAGTGACCGCAAGAAACAGCGACTCGGCAGGCGCCTTATCATCCCGATGCACACACCTCTAGGTAATGCGTACGATCTCTCTACTTTTCAGACGATTCTATGTCTCCCCCCTCAGAGTGCGAAGGCCAACTCGCGGCAGGACTGAAAAAGGCGGCTTGGAAAAGTCTCGCTGTGAAGGATTTCCGGATGTCAATTTCCACAAAGCCAAAGTTGCCAAACCTCGGGCATCGGATCAGAAAGGGAGCCACCACCTCAATCTTTGGCGCATTTGGTGACAAGACTCTCTCATATCGTAGCAGGCTAACGCTCTTTCTAAGTGGCAGCTAAGGCGTTCTCAATGAGTGAACGAAATGCCGAAAGACCGGATGGTCTGAAATTTGCTGCAACATTCTCAGAGGTCCCGGTACACCACCGGTATTTCCATAGAAAGCCGCATCGAGAAAACATCATGGCCACCACATCCGATGTCAAATTGCAAGAATTACTCCGAGAATTCGGGACCGCAATGCTCGTCACTCGTACGCCCAATGGCTTGCTAAGGTCGAGGCCAATGGCGCTGGCTGACGTCCAACCGGACGGAACACTGTGGCTGCTGACCGATCGGCATTCGGGAAAACTGGATGAAATTGAGAGCGATCATCACGTCAATGTGACTGCTCAATCTTCGTCGAAGTTTTTGTCACTCAGTGGTACGGCCGCTCCGGTTGATGATCGTCAAAAAGTTGCCGAGCTTTGGAAAGAATCCTGGAAGGTGTGGTTTCCGGGCGGTAAAACTGATCCGTCCCTGGTGCTGCTTCGCATTGATGGCGACAAGGGTGAATATTGGGACAACAGCGGATTTGGTGGGATTAAGTATCTCATCGAAGCCGGCAAAGCTTATCTGAGCGGAACCCGTCCAGATGTGTCAGACGATCCTCAACTTCATGGAAAAGTCAATCTTTAGCCGCGTGCTCATGAGGATTGATTGACTGTCAGGGCGAGATTCATTCATTTTGTCGTTAGGCATGCCCTGAGGGCACGGCGATAGACTCCGCCGGGAAAAAAACGTGTCCTTTTGACACTCTTCATCAATCTCCCGTGTGTTTCGCCTGATATCTTGTCAGTTTGACGCTCAACAAATGTGCCCTCTCTATGAACGAAATTGCTCCGGCAGATCAAGCTGATATCAATGCTCCTATTGGTCGCGCGACTCGGCGTGAACTTGGAAAGGTCTTTCGCAAGGACTGTCCTCGCGCCTCACATTCTGAGGTCGTGCTGGGGCAAGGTCCGCGAGATCCCGTGTCATTAATCGAAATCTCGAATGGCGATCGTGTTGAGCACTTGCTGCCCGTAAGGTTCGGACGCATGTCGGATTCGGCATTTGCATTCTTTCGAGGGGCCGCAATTGTGCAGGCTCACGACTTAAAAGGGACGCCTTCGTCAGGCATCATTGTGCAATGTTGCGGCGATTGTCATTTGATGAATTTCGGGGGCTTCGCGACACCCGAACGAAACCATGTGTTTGATATCAACGACTTTGATGAAACATTCCCCGCGCCGTTCGAATGGGACCTGAAGCGACTCGCCGCCAGTTTCGCGATCGCGGCCCGCTGGTTGGAGTTCGAGCCTGCGGATTGCCGAACCGCGGCTCAGACGGTCGTCACGGCGTATCACGAAAACATCAATCGTTACGCGGACATGCACGCACTCGATGTTTGGTATGCCCAGATCACTTCCGAAGCTCTCTTGGAACAATTTGAAAAAGACGAAGAATTCCATAAGCGACTGAAGAAAGCGATGGAGAAGGCGGCGCAAAACACATCGGAACGGGTCTTTCACAAGCTCACTGCCGAAGAGAACGGCCGCGTTCGGATTGTGGATCAGCCGCCGCTGCTATTTCACGACGACAGTTCACAACTCGACTTGAAGAGCGAACTGGTACCGTTCTTCGAATCTTATCGCGATACGCTACTGGCAGACCGCCAAAATCTGTATGACCGATTTCGTCTCACGGATTTCGCATACAAAGTCGTCGGCGTCGGCTCGGTGGGAACGCGGTGCTACATCGCCTTATTTATGGCGGATGATGACGATCCATTGTTTTTGCAAGTCAAACAGGCCCGGGCGTCGGTGTTGGAAGGCCTTGCTGGCCCTCCACGCTGGGCGAGCAATGGAGAGCGTGTTATCACTGGACAACGCCTGATGCAATCCGCAAGTGATATCTTTTTGGGCTGGTCGCGAGAGGCGAATGGTCGAGACTTTTACGTGCGTCAGTTGCGTGACATGAAGTTCTCACCGGATCTAACCGGTTTTACACCATCTTTGCTTTCGTCCTATGCCAGCATGTGCGGCCACGTTCTGGCTCGCGCTCATTCCAAAGGTGGAGATGCCGCCACAATTGCCGGTTACCTTGGCGACGGTACCAGTTTTGATGAGGCCATCGCGCAGTATTCGGTCAGCTATGCCGATCAAGTCGAGCAAGACTTCACGGCATTCCAAAGTTCAATCCGAGCCGGCAGGTTGCCTGTCGATACAATGCCCGCGGAGATCGAGCAAGCCATCCGCTGAGCGATCAGGTATTCTCCAAGTTGCATGAAATGGTCTCTTCCGTTTCCCCCGTGCAACGATAATCAGAATATAGTCCCTACACATTTCAGTAGCACTGATTCGGCACGAAGCCGAAGTCATGGTACAATGACTCAGTGACTCAGTGACTGCGAATTGGTAATCGTGAGTTCTCAAGACAGTTTCACGCTGCTTTCTGAAAGCAGATTCGCTGAATTGTGTTCGGTCTATGGTGACGGCATTCTGATTGGCAGTAGAAAACGCTCGCTTGAAAAAACTTTGGATCGCATTTGCTCTCGTCTTAACGGCTTCGTTCACTGTCCTCGGCTGGATCGGAACTCGGATTTACGAGGAAGCACCGCCAATCGCAAATCGCATCGTGACGACCGAAGGTAAGGTGGTCATCGACGCCGGTGAGATTGAAGCGGGACAGAACGTCTGGCAGTCGCTCGGTGGAATGGAAGTCGGCTCGATTTGGGGGCATGGCAGCTATGTCGCACCAGACTGGACCGCGGACTGGCTGCATCGAGAGGCCGTGTTCATTCTGGACCGCTGGGCCATTGCCGACTTCGGCACCGAGTTCCAGAAACTCGACATTGAGAAACAATCACAGTTGACTGGTCGATTGACAGCGCTCATGCGGACCAATACCTATGATCCGACCACACAGACAATCACCGTCGTCCCGGTTCGTGCCGCTGCCTTCGAGTCAAACCTGGCGCACTATTCGGATGTCTTCTCCAATGGGAAAACCGATTATGCAATTCCTTCCGGAGCTGTGACTGATCCGGTGCGTCTGCATCAGCTTTCTGCGTTCTACTTCTGGACCGCATGGGCCGCATCCACAAATCGGCCAAACGAGACAACCAGCTTCACGAACAACTGGCCGTATGAGCCGCTGGTCGGCAACCGTCCGACAGGCGCTGCGGTCGTTTGGACAGGCGTGAGTATTATCATGCTGCTGGCTGGAATCTCAGCGATGGGGTGGTGGTATGCTTCTCGTCGAGAAGGAGAGGAAAAGCAAGCGGTCCCGCTGACCGACCCGCTCGGCAGCTGGCAAGCAACACCCTCTCAGAAAGCGACTGTCAAATACTTTTGGGTAGTTTCCGCTTTGATTCTCTTACAAATGCTGTTGGGCATCATCACTGCACATTACGGCGTCGAAGGAGATGGCTTCTATGGAATTCCGTTATCGAAGTGGTTGCCGTACAGCGTGGCTCGGACATGGCACGTTCAATTGGGCCTCTTTTGGATCGCTACGGCATGGTTGGCGGCCGGATTGTTTATCGGCCCGCTCGTGAGCGAACGGGAACCGCATGGTCAACGATTCGGCGTCAATGTGTTGTTTGTGGCTTTGTTGCTTGTAGTGGTCGGATCATTGACAGGTGAATGGCTGAGCATTCACAACAAAATGACCGATACGGTGTCGTTCTACTTTGGACATCAGGGGTACGAATATGTCGATCTGGGTCGAGTGTGGCAGATTGCTCTGTTCGCCGGCCTGTTGCTGTGGCTGTTCTTAATGCTTCGAGTTTTGCGACCAGCTTTGCAGAAGGAAGGTGAGCAGAAGCAACTTGTGGCGCTGTTGGCCGTCTCGACGGGGGCGATCGCCCTGTTTTACGGTGCGGGACTAACCTGGGGGCAACACACGCACTTGACGAAGGTCGAATATTGGCGATGGTGGGTCATTCACTTATGGGTTGAAGGGTTCTTCGAGGTCTTCGCGACCACAGTGATCGCCTTCATCTTCATGCGATTGAATCTGATTCGCCCCGGAATCGCAGCAGCCTCGGCTCTCCTGTCGGCCACGGTCTATCTGTCGGGCGGCATCATCGGGACGTGCCATCACTTGTATTTTTCAGGCACTCCGCCTGTCGCCCTGGCATGGGGATCGGTCTTCAGTGCCTTGGAAGTCGTCCCACTGGTTCTTATTGGCTTCGATGCGATTGAGGACGTGCGACGCTCAAGATCGTCACCCTGGGTCCAGCGGTACAAGTGGCCGATCTATTTCTTCGTGGCCGTGGCCTTCTGGAACATGATCGGAGCCGGGCTATTTGGATTCATGATTAATCCGCCAATTGCACTCTATTACATGCAGGGCTTGAACACGACGCCACTGCACGGTCACGCGGCACTATTCGGTGTCTATGGAATGTTGGGCATCGGATTGATGCTGGTCTGTCTGCGAGTGTTGATTCCCGGCGTGGAATGGAAAGACGGCCTGTTGCGGTTCTCGTTCTGGTCGTTGAACGGCGGACTTATGGCGATGTGTATCTTGAGTCTCTTGCCAGTCGGTCTGATGCAGACTTGGGCGTCAGTTGAACATGGATATTGGTACGCCCGCAGCAGCGAATTCTTGCAAACACCACTCATGCAGCAACTACGCTGGATGAGAGTTCCCGGCGACACCATTTTCTTTTTCGGTGCGGTGGCATTGGTGTTATTCGTCGTCGGCTTGAAGACCGGACACTCATTCAAGAGAACCGTCTAATTTCAGTCCCAATGCAAAAGGACTTACGACCATTGGTCGTAAGTCCTTTTCGTTGTCAAATGCCCGAGACAGGGGTCGAACCTGCACTCCGATGAAAGAACTAGGCCCTCAACCTAGCGCGTCTGCCAATTCCGCCACTCGGGCTTTTTGAACATTCCTGTCATTGATTATCGTTCTCGCGAAGGACTTTGCTGCACGCAAATTGCCCCTCAAATTCAGTATATCATACGCTGACTTCACTGCAATCGGCTACGACTATTGTCGCGAGAAAAGAAACCCGCCGAAGCGAACTTCGGCGGGTTTACACATTCCAGTGGAGGCGAAGGGAGTCGAACCCTCGACCTCTGCATTGCGAACGCAGCGCTCTCCCAACTGAGCTACGCCCCCGGGTGTGTTCAAAACATTCTAGCGATCCGCTTCGAAAACGGAAGTCGAAACGCCTTCGCCTTTTGCAGTCACCATGAAGTTCCAACAACATCTCGTTAAAGGTTGCCCGAATGTTTCGGGCATTTTCACAACCAGATGTCACTACTTGCGTTGCGTCATATTGCCGGCTTGTTATTCAAGCACTGACAGGACTTGAGACTGGCAGGCCACTTTACTCGTTCCTGCGAACTCTATGGAATTGTTGACCGAATTCTCGTGGATCCCAATCATTCTGACACCGGCGAGATCAGGCGGTTCGGATCAATTTGTTTTGAGCGAGACCCTGATGGACCTGGGGATCCTCACCTCATTATACCCCACTTCTTTTTTCGGCCTTTTTGAATACTTGGAATGCATCTGCGTAGGCTTCCATCTTTCGGATACCTCTCCAGATGGTCGTGGAACCTGGTGGCCCTTGAGTTTTCTTGCGTT
>JAQGHT010001207.1 GCA_028291565.1 Planctomycetaceae bacterium
TGGAATTGATCTGCGCTTAATGGCCACGCGGTATGCCTCGGCGGATGGGTTGTTGCCGCGGTATCGAGTCTTCTTCGGACGCCAGCAACATTGGTTTACGGGGAAGGAAGAGCTCGACAAATTCCTGGCTGAAACGTCTGCCAAGCTGGGTCAGGAATTGAGTATCTCTGAAGATCACGGTGGTGATGGCACGACCGGGATCGTGCCGACGAATTCGGTGCAGGTCATTGATATTCACGAAATTCGTCAGATCAACAAGGCTCTGCAACAATTGGCTGGATACGGAATCCGTTTGAAGGACTTGATTCCCGCAGGCCAGAAGAATGGCATGCAGCTTTATCCGTTCAAATTGCTCAGCGATAAAGATACCGTTCCATTGACCGGATTGGGTCATCTGTTGACCAACCTCAGAAAGCTCGGCGAACGGGGCTTAGGAGTGACCCGGTTTAAAGGGCTGGGTGAGATGGATCCAGAGGAGCTCTGGGACACGGCCATGGACCCGAAGCAACGAACATTGTTGAAAGTAACGATGTCCGACGCTGTGGGAGCCGACGAACTGTTCCGAGTGTTAATGGGTGATCACGTGGAACCGCGCCGCGAATTTATCGAGAAGCATGCCCTGGAAGTGAAAGATTTGGACGTTTAATGTGGGGTCAGATCGACAATTGAGCGATCTTGATTTCACGCCACCGGGCTGGCCCCGGTGGGTCCACGGCCTTTGCACTACTCCATAAGGACTGGTGAATCAATCAATATCGGACCCATCCTACAGTCGCACGACTCCGCAAGCACTGCTTAACGACCGAGTACAGTCGTCGTTAAGCAGTGGCACATCACCGGAAGATGTAAGGTTTAACCGCTCTAGCCTGGCTCACGAGAGTATAGAGAGGCTGACTCATCCGAATTGCTTAAGGTCTAACAACCTTGGCGACGTGCCGCTCGTGATCTAGGTTACGCAGCACTAACACCCGGCAGCTGATTGAGTTATCCGAAGTAGTGCATAGGCCGTGGACCCACCCCCGCGAGGGGGGTGGCGATTGTTTGTTCTTCATGCAGTGGACTCCATCAGTGTGGCTCGAGACAAACAACAGAATCTGTTCCAGCCCGAAGATTTCCCAGATCTTCCGACGATCTGGGAAGCGGCGGATCTGACCGATGTGATCTGTGCCGAGGTTGTCTTCAACATCCCCGTTGATCAGACATTCCTGTATCGCATTCCCGATGAACTGCGGGGGCGAGTCCAAGCGGGGCAACGCGTCAAAGTCCCATTTGGACGTGGAAATCAAGTCCAAGTCGCCTATTGTGTGGGATTGTCTAAGCCACCGGAAACATGGGGTCCGGAACGCCTGGCGAAGATCAAGTTCTTGACCGATGTGATCGATGCTGCTCCTCTCCTGTCCACCGCCATGCTCGAGCTGACGCGGTGGATTGGGGAACACTATCTGTGTGCCTGGGGCCAGGTACTTGAGTCGGTGATCCCGGCGGGAGTCAAGAATCAGGCAGGGACGCGCATGGTGACGCTGTTACGGCTGAGTGAAGCCGCGAAGGCACAACGCGCTTCCCTGGTCCTGACTGCAAAACAAACCGCGGTTGTCGATTGTTTGATGCTGGCTCAAGGGCCGGTGCCGATGGATGAACTCACGAAGACGGCCAAATGTGGGGCCGTTCCAGTGAATGCCTTGCGAGGTCAGGGAATCATCGAAACTGTCAAACAACGGGCTGGCAGTTTCAGTCTGCCGGAATATGCTGGTGTCGTCCAGCAGGATTTGAAACTCAATCCCGATCAGCAGCAGGCGCTCGATAAGATTCACAAGTCGCTGCGATCGGGCCAGCATAAGACTTTGTTACTGTACGGTGTGACAGGAAGCGGTAAGACGGAAGTCTATATTCAGGCGATCCGCGAAGTGGTCAGTTACGGACGTCAGGCGATCGTACTTGTTCCGGAAATCAGCCTGACACCTCAGACCATACGACGATTTCAGTGCCGATTCCCGTCGGTTGCCGTGTTGCACAGCCATCTGGGTGACGCCGAACGGCATTGGCATTGGCAACAGATCGCTCAGGGACATGTCCAGGTCATTGTGGGAGCCCGGAGTGCGATCTTTGCCCCGTGCCGGCATCTCGGCCTGATTGTGATCGATGAAGAACACGAATCGACCTTCAAGCAGGATTCAACGCCCCGTTATCACACCCGCGATGTGGCGCGGAAACGGGCGGAACTGGAAAAGATACCGTTGATTCTGGGCTCGGCGACTCCGACTTTGGAATCGTGGAAACGGGCGATTCTCAATGAGGATGAGCTGGTCAGTATGCCGCGGCGGGTGGAAGGCTTGCCGATGCCGCCCGTGGTCGTGGTCGACGTGCGGAACGATCCGGAACTCAACGCCGGAGCCTCCTTGGGCCGAGCCTTGCGAAACGCGATGAATCAGGCATTGGCCGCGGGCGGGCAAGTGATTCTGTTTCTCAACTTGAGAGGTTATTCGCCTGTTCTCTGGTGTCGGGCTTGCGGCGCGGGAATCAAGTGTCCGAACTGTGATATCTCACTCAGTTGGCATAAAGATAAAGCCGAAGCGATTTGCCATTCGTGTGATTATCGCACCAAATTGCTGACGCATTGCCCCCATTGCGGGCATGCCGGAGTACGGTATCTCGGTACGGGGACGCAGCGCCTGGAGCAGGAAGTGAAAGCGAAGTTCCCAGGTTTTCCGTGTCTGCGAATGGACAGCGATTCCATGCAGAGTCCCGGGAGCCACGATCGAGCTTTGGAACGATTTCGTTATGGTGAGATCAAGATCCTGCTGGGGACACAGATGATCGCTAAAGGCCTGGATTTTCCTAATGTCACTTTAGTGGGTGTGATCGATGCCGATACCGTTTTGCATCAACCGGAATTTCGGGCCAGCGAACGGACATTTCAGTTGATTGCCCAGGTCGCAGGCCGCACGGGGCGCAGCATCAAAGGTGGTCGCGTGCTGGTGCAGTCTTCGTCGCCGGGCGAAATGCCGATCCAGATGGCGGCTCAGCACAATTTCCTGGGTTTCGCCACGCGCGAACTACTCGTGCGGCGGGAGATGAATTATCCTCCTTACCAGTTCCTGACGCGAGTCATCCTGCGCGGTCCTCATGAAACCACGGTGCAAGAGACGGCCAAGTCGATGGCCGAACTCCTGCGGAAAGTCGCTAAAGAAACCAATTCGCCAGTCCGCATTTTAGGACCTGCACCTGCACCGGTCACTAAGTTGAAAAACCTATTCCGTTATCACTTTCAATTGTCAGCTCCCGCTCTGGAACCGATTCAAACGCTGTGGCGCGCGGTCCGCGGTGACCTGCCTCAAGGTAAAGATGTGGAATATGTCGTCGACGTCGATCCACTCAATTTGAGGTAGGCGTACATGAAACGCCTATTCCGTTGGAAAGACTAGAAATTCCACCGGCACGCGATCGGTCAACCAAACACCATTGGCTGATAGAAAGAATTGATGGCCCGCCTGGAACATGTCCCGGGCGCGAACGACCAGAATGATGGGTTTCCCGTGTCGTTGGCCGACTTTTCGGGCCGTTTCAGTATCGAGCGACAAATGGACGTGCTGTCTCTCTCGCTTGTCCAGTCCCTGGACTCGAATGGCGTCAACCACACGAGTTGCCGTGCCGTGATACAGCAGTTCGGGAGGCGCCAGCGGAGCGAGCGCCAGATCGACCTCGATAGAATGCCCCTGGCTGGCACGAATTCTCTTGCCGTCTTCGCTGAAAGCGAACCGTTTCTTGTCGTTCTGGGCGACGACTCGATCCAAAATGTCCCGCGTCAACCGCTGGCCGTTTTGGTTCGCCTGGCGAACCAGGTCTTCGACCTCAGCCCACCCCTGTTCGTCCAGGGTCAGTCCGATTTTCTGTGGTTCGTGCCGTAGAATCAGACTGAGAAATTTACTCACGCGCACAACATCGGTGGCCATGGGGCTCACTTTCCTTCAATTCGTTCCTCAGCCCGGCTGAGAAGCTCTATTTGTATCAGTTCTTTAGTTCAGTACGAAAAGATACGAATTGCTCGGCCGTTTCGTCAAGCTTTGTCATGCGGAATTGCTGACTTCCTGAATCTCTTCGCGTTCAATGACTTGAGTCAGTCTGGCATGAGCGGCTTCCGACGACGGAAATCGCGTTGCGAGTTTTTCGTCTGTGACTAAATATGCCCGCGAGTCAGCGTCCAAGGCAATATATCGGGGCGGATTGGAAGAGACGTAAGTGATCAGATACCGCAACAGGTCCCTGTCATTCGGTGGCACGGCATCTAGAACAGGATGTGGGATGATCCTGAAGTCTGAACTTCCCATGACGAATTCTCCTTGGATTGATTTTGTCAATGTGACTGCACGGCTTTACGCAATTCATGGGCCAAGTCAATGAAAGCAGGAATCCGTTGAAAGGTGACGATCAGCGGTCAGGCCTCTTGATCAGACACGACTCAAAATCACAGAGATCTCGGAGCCAGAAGTGGTTCAGGTTCAGATGAGGAATTCTGAAACTCGTCCCAATTGTTGTGCTGCCATGGAACAACTTTGATGGCATGTGGATTGCGGGCGTTGAACCCTTGGGGCCGTGGATTGAAAAAAGCTTGGTCTCGGAGAATCGGCGATGACATTAGACCTGACGAGTTCGGCATTTCACGACGGAGAGGCGATTCCCGTAAAATATACAGAGGATGGAGAAGATTGGTCGCCCCCTTTAATTTGGACTGGTACGCCTGACGGGACAGCCAGCCTGGCCTTGATCTGCGACGATCCTGATGCTCCGCGTGGGACTTGGGTGCATTGGGTTTTATTCAATCTGCCAGCGGAGTTGCAGAAATTGAATGAGCACGTGCCGGTTGACGGATTACTTGATAACGGGGCACGGCAGGGGAAAAACGACTTTGAAAAACTCGGATATGGGGGGCCGGCTCCACCAGCAGGGAAACCTCATCGCTATTTCTTCAAATTGCACGCGCTTGATACCAAGCTGAACTTGCCACAGGGGGCCAGTAAAGAGGATCTATTAAGTGCCATGCAAAAGCACGTATTGGGTGAGGCGCATTTGATGGGCACATATCAACGCTAAGATTGTGGCCAGCGTGGCCGTTTGGTGCATTTTGACACACTGTGTGACGCTCTAATTCCGGCACACAATCTGCATTCTGTCGGTCTCTGTCCGCTTCGGTGTCTCATGGCGAATTCAACTCGCTGGCCGAAGACTTGGACATTCGGGTGCCCGCGCACTCGTTGAATCTATTACAAGGAGAATTCACATGAAATGGATGCGTTCGTTCGTTCCCACAGGGCTCTACCTGCTGGGAATCGCCTCGGCAACTGCAGTCGGGATGGCATTTGCCGCTCAAAACCAGGATGAAACTAAGCCGGCGCCACCAAAAACTCCTGCGACGGACAATGCTCAGGCGACAGATAAGCCTGCGCCGGATCGCAGCCAGCCGGGAACGAACCGAGCTGATCGGACTGCGGGTGAAGGCCAACGCGCAGCGGCACTCGGAGCCCAATTCGAAGCCAAGGGCGACCAAGGTTTGAGCGCGACGACAATCCAGCAAAATGGCGTTTTGGGTCAGGCAGGATTGCGGCAGAATGACCGCATTATTTCTGCGGATGGCCGGGCATTCAACAACCCGCGTCAGTTCGAAGCCTATTTGTGGGCTCAGTCGGGGCGCGCAGTCCCGATTATTATCGAGCGTGGCGGTCAGCGATCGACTCTCCAGGTCAACATTCCCATGCACGCAACGAATAGTGGCTGGTTGGGTGTCTTTCTGGAAGAGGGCGACGCCAACGATAAAGGTGCTCGCGTCACCCAGATTTACCCCAGCGGGCCAGCAGCCCAGGCTGGACTTCAAATCGGCGATCTGATCAAGC